>NZ_JACKYY010000020.1:0-46649 GCF_015100075.1 Acidithiobacillus sp. HP-11 | reverse complement strand
GTCCAGATTTGAACTATAGCGAATTACGGTCAGGCTTGCCATCCGGGGCCTATTCTAGCCCAAGGCTGCGCGCCTGCCCACTGTCTATATAGGGGCGTTTTGATGCCCCGGATGGCAAGCCTGACCGTAATTCGCTATAGTTCAAATCTGGACTTTATCCCATCATCGATCAAAGAGGAGAATCCCATGGCAGTATTGGTAGGTAAAAACGCCCCCGACTTTGTGGCCCCAGCAGTCATGCCCGACAACAGCATCAATGAGAAATTCCAGTTTTCTCAGCACATCAAAGGTAAGTATGCGGTTCTCTTCTTTTACCCCCTGGACTTTACCTTTGTCTGCCCTTCGGAAATTCTCGCTTTCAATCATCGTCTGCATGAATTCAAAAGCCGTAACACCGAAGTGATTGCCTGTAGTGTGGACTCTCATTTTACCCATCTGGCCTGGAAGAATACGCCCGAAGAAAAGGGTGGTATCGGTCAGATTCAGTTGCCCATGGTAGCCGATTTATCCAAGAGCATTGCCCGCAATTATGACGTGCTGCTCAATGATGAAGTGGCACTGCGCGGCTCGTTCCTGATTGACCGTCAGGGTGTTGTGCGTCATGAAGTGGTCAATGATTTGCCACTGGGACGTAATATTGATGAAATGATTCGTATGGTGGATGCCCTGCAGTTCTCCGAAGAGCACGGCGAAGTGTGTCCGGCCCAGTGGGAAAAAGGCAAGGCGGGCATGACTCCCACCGGTGAAGGCGTGGCAGATTTCCTGGCCAAGCACGGTAAGGATCTCTAAAACTGTATCTGATTTGAAAACGGCGGGTAGTAGCCGGGAGGCTTTTTGCTCCAACGTCCCTTGTCTGTTGTTCTAAGGCTCATCCTGCTGTCAGGAGAGAACTCGCCCTTTGGGCTCAAACAGCTCTCCTGACGGGCGCAGGCTTTCGCCAAGAACAACGACGGCGCGGGCCAAAGTCGCGGCAAAGCCTCCCGGCTACCACCCGCCGTTTTCAGGATTTCTTAAAAACCCGGCTGCACGATTGCTCCGGGCTTTTTTATGATCAATGCAAGCTGTGTCCAGCATTTTGCGCAGCTTCGGCCATGACGGTTTTCACGGCTTCGGGATAGTCTCCCCGAGTGACCTGTTGCAGGCCTTCCTGAAAAAAAGTGTTCGCATCGGCAGGTAAGTGATGGATGAGCGCTGCGAAAGCCTTGCGCATTTCTGCCGTATCCTGGGCGCGAGTCGCGGTAATACCCCAGTTCAGCAGTAAAATACGCCAGGGCCGTTGCGGGTCGGCGCTATCCAGGTCTGCGGCATAATCGGCCGATGCGGCGGTTACCACTTCTCCCATGAGCTGGGCCAAAGTTTTGAGCTCTTCTGTTTCATTGTGGCTGTTAGCCAGCACCGCCAGGCCATTGACGACCGGCTCCAGGGTGTGAATGGCTCCATGTTGCGCACAAATCCAGGCGGCAATACTGACCGTAATCATTTCCAGAGCAATTTTGGCTTGCTTTTCACCCAGTCGGTCCGCCCAGGTGGACAGATCCATGAGCAGCCCGATACTCAGGTCGGCAATGCGCTCCGGTTCGTCCTCGGGCAGGCTGGGGTCCCATCCCGATACGTCATTACTTAACACCGTGAATAGTTGTTTCAGGGCATCGACAATCATGGGGGGGGTGATTTGTTCTCCTGTGGCTATTCCGCTGCTGGCAAAGGCTGCCAGAACCGGTTGGGTGTATTGCTCAAAGCGTTTTTGCGCTGCGGAGATGTCGAGAATAAGAGCCAAGGTTTCCTCCTGATATGCCCAAAGAAGTTCTGCGTGTTATGCTAGCATGGATTAGTCTGGATGCTGCAGCAGAAGGTGTCCGCCAACTTCGGGAATGGTTTTTATGCAACAGAGCAAAATGTTTTCACCCATTGATTTGCACATGCATTCGCTGGCATCGGATGGCACCATGACACCCCATGATCTGGTTCAGCGGGTTCATGATTCCGGCGTTCAGGTTATGGCTTTGACGGATCATGACAACACCGCCGGATTGATGGAAGCCGGCCTCAAGGCGGCCGAACTGGGCATTCAACTGATTCCCGGGGTGGAGGTTTCCAGTAAGTGGGAAACCCAGGGAATTCATATCGTGGGCCTTTTTGTGGATCCCGAAAATACGGTTTTGCAGGAAGGGCTGGACCGGATCATGGCCTTTCGTGATTGGCGCGCGGCTGAAATCAGTCGCTTGCTGGAACAAGTCGGAATTCCCGGCGCGGAAGAGGGTGCTCGGGCCATGGCGGGTAGTCGCATGGTAGGTCGGAGTCATTTTTGTCGCTGGCTGGTTCGACAGGGACATTGTGCGGATGCCAGCGAAGCTTTTGGCAAATATCTGGGACGTGGATGCAAGGCCTATGTCCCGAGCGACTGGATTCCCATGACTGAAGCCGTGCAGTGGATCAACAGTGCGGGCGGTTCTGCCATTGTTGCTCATCCCGGTCGTTACAAGCTCAGTGCTACCCGCTTGCGCCATTTGCTGACGGCATTCCGTGAGGCCGGTGGTGCAGGTCTCGAAGTGTGTTCCGGCAGTCAGGCTGCCGGTGATCGCGAGCATTTGGGACGTCTTGCCAAGGAGCTTAACATGCTGGGTTCCCTGGGGTCTGATTTTCATGGACCGGATGTCGGTCATGCGGCTATTGGGCAATTGCTCCCGCTGCCTGACGGGGTAGAGCCGGTCTGGGCCAGAGCGGGTATTCACTTCCACTGATCGACTATTCGCAGTAGCTGCCCCGAGGAAGCCGGTGCCTAAAGAACAGGAAAATTCTCGCTACGCGCTTTGGGGCCTGGGCTTGCTGCTGCTGATTTATGCCGGAGCTGCCTATACCCTGAGTCCATTTGCCGGACCTTTGTTGATGGGGGCGGTATTGACCACGGTGGGTTGGCCCTGGCAACTGCGTCTGGAGCGGGCTTTCCATTTGCCGCGCTGGTTGGGATCATTGCTGCATGCCATCGCCTGGGTGGCCATCATTATTATTCCTTCGGTCATTATTGTGGATACCATTTTGCCCAAGGTGGCCTTGCTGATTGCCCGCTGGCAGTCCGGGGATTCACTGGTGATGGTTCCCCCTGAAGTGATGCAGATTCCCTATATCGGGCATTGGCTGCGCTATCATCTGAGTACTCTGAATGGAGCCTATTTGTCTTCATTTATCAGTGCTCATGCCAGCATTATTACGGATTCTCTCAGTCAACTCTGGATATTTACCCTGCACACCTTTTTCGCAGCCCTGACGGTATTCGCGCTGGCCTTGCATGGTGAGCGGATTACCGAAGCCCTGCGACTGGGAACCACCCAGCTTTGGGGACGGGATCGGGGTGACCGTTTTTTGGCGGCCTGCCGGGATGCGGCACGTTCCGTATTGATTGGCCTGATTGGGGTTGGAGTCATTGAAGGCATGTTTATCGGTATTGCCTATGCTCTGGCGGGTTTGGCACTTTGGCCCCTGTGGCTGGTGGCTACTGCGCTCATTTCACCTTTACCGTTTGGGGCCACTGCCGTAGTGGGTGCTGCCACCATCTGGCTGGCTTTTACCGGCCATTGGATAGCCGGACTGGCCGTGCTGGGTTGGGGGTTTTTCGTGATCACGGTGGCTGATCTGGTTGTTCGACCGTTACTGACCGGGTCTCAGACGCAGGCGCCTTTTTTTCTGGTATTTTTCAGTATCCTCGGTGGAGCCGAAGCCTTTGGCTTGATCGGGTTGATTATCGGCCCTATTCTGGTGCTGCTGGCGCGCGGTGTGTGGCGAGCCTGGGAGCGCCGCATAAGACTCCAGGAATGAATTTTCGCTTGTGTCGGCAATACATGCGGCAGGAACATATACTCATTTTGACCATCTAATGATCAGGTTTTCTCGTGAAGCAGGAGCGTATCATGGACTACACAATGCTGGATCAACAGTACAACCAATTGCAGCAACAAACCCAGAATAATCTGCAGGCTCTGCAGCAGGTTGCCGGGCGGGTGAACAGCCTGGCTCCGGATAACATCACCGCCCGGGAAATCAACATGGAACTGCGGAGCCTGGCCATGAGTCTTCAGCAACAACAGCAGAATGTCGGCATGATGATGCAGCAGATGGCTCAGCGTATTCAGCAGATGGAAATGCAAATGCAGGGCATGAACCAGCAGGGTATGAACCCCAATATGCAGCAACGACCATGGAATGCGCCCGTGCAGGGACAGCCGGGCATGGGTAGCGGCTTTTTGGGAAATGTCATGACCGGATTGGGGCTGGGTGCCGGATTCGCGGTGGCAGACAATATTGTCGATGACATTTTCGACAGTTTCTGAGTAGCGCGTGCCAGTTTGCGGACGTGACGACTGGTTGGCATTTGAAGCCGAGGTGCTCAGCTGGGCCAAGGCTTCAGGCTGGCGTCTGGAGCGAACGGGTCCTCTGCGCCGCAACGTCTGGCCCGTACCCAGGTTGGAGTTTCTCAGGGAGGGCGTTTTGCTGCCCGAAAGCTGGGATCTGCTTCTGGGTTCGTGTGCGCTTTTCGTCTCTTATGAACCCGGACGTCGGGAGGCCATCAGTAGCGAAGGCATTCCAGTCAAGTTTTATCAGGTCGAAAAAACCGCCTGGGGTTTTGCGCAAATTGCCCATTCCGGTCCCGCCGACTGGGTAACTTGTTGTCGGGATTTACCGGGTTGGGATGTGTTGCCGGCAGAAACCGAGTCGGCGGCTTTTGCGCGTATCGGGCTCGCAACTATTCCTCCCTCTGAACGTCGGCCGGATATTTTGTCGGGAATAAAGACGGAGTGACTTTTGCCTAAGGAACAACTTTATGGGATTCATGCGGTGCATGCTGCTCTGGATGCCGGTGAGTTAGAGGAAATCTGGGTAGCTACGGAGCGGCACACAGATGAGAGAATCGTACCTCTTCTGGAAAAGGCCCGGGCTCTGAATTTATCCATTCATGAGTTGCGCCATGCTGCTCTGGCCCGCAAATTCAATACGGATAAGCATCAGGGTATTGCCGGTGTGCTTTTACAGCATCCGGAGCCGGATTTTACAGATATTCTCGCTGATCTGAATGGTCAGGGTTTTCTGCTGGTGCTGGATGGTGTGCTGGATCCCCACAATCTCGGTGCCTGCCTGCGCAGCGCTGAGGCTGCTGGAGTCAGTGCGGTCATTCTCCCCAAGGACAATGCCTGCCCGGTAAATGCTACCGTCCGCAAGGCTGCGGCTGGCTCGGCTTCACGACTGCCGGTCTGCACGGTAACCAATTTGTCCCGGACTCTGGCTTCCCTGCAGGAAGCGGGTTTCTGGCTGGTCGGTATGTCCGGAGACGCGCCGCAAAATATTTATGAGCTGGATTTGAACATGCCGCTGGTAATGGTCATGGGTGGAGAACAAAAGGGCTTGCGCCGCCTGACGCGTGAACACTGTGATTATCTGGCGCATATCCCCATGGCCGGAGCCATTGAAAGTCTCAATGTGTCCGTTGCTACGGGCATTTGTCTTTTTGAAGCCAGCCGTCAGCGTCAGTGTCTGAAAACGGCGGCTACTGTTTAAGCCCAACAACGGCGCGGGACAAAGTCGCGGCAAAGCCTTCAGGCTCTCTGCCGTTGCTACTATAACGGGAAATGCAGACTCGACTTTGTTAGACTGACCCGGTCAGAAAACACTGAGAACCCTCTTAAATAGGTGCAATAATGCTGATAGACTCCCATTGCCATCTCGATTTTGAAGATTTTGCAGAAGATCGCTCAGCCATTCTCGAACGTGCCCAGGCTGCCGGGGTGCAGGAAATCCTGATCGCCGCCGTTGTGCAAAAACATTGGCCGCGCGTACAGGCTCTGGCGGCTGAAAATACGGGTATATGGGCCGCTGCCGGGGTGCACCCCAATGAGCCGGAAGCCGAAACGCCGAGTATGGATAACCTGCTTGCCGCTTTATCTGCGGAAAAAGTTGTGGCTGTGGGTGAGACCGGGTTGGACTATTTTCGCAGTGAGGGAGATTTGCGCTGGCAGCAGGAGCGCTTTGCCCGGCACATTGCCGCCTCCAAGGCGACGGGTAAGCCTGTTATTGTCCATACCCGTGAAGCCGCAGCAGATACTCTGGGTTTACTGCGGAGCGAAGATGCCCGCGCTTCCGGGGGGGTCATCCACTGTTTTACGGAAAACTGGGAATTTGCCCGTGCTGTTCTGGATATGGGATTTTATATTTCCCTTTCCGGTATAGTGACCTTCAAAAAGTCGCTGGACTTACAGGCTGTTGCCCGGAAATTGCCAGCAGATCGTCTGCTGGTAGAGACAGATTCGCCTTACCTGGCACCAACGCCTCTGCGCGGTAAACGCAATGAACCGGCTTATGTTCGTCATGTCGCCCAATTTTTGGCTGAGTTGAGGGCGGAGTCGTTTGCAGATCTGGCACAACAGACAACTGATAACTTTCATCATCTTTTTACCCGGACGGTGGCCGCATGAAAATCACTTTTCTGGGAACAGGGTCCAGTGCGGGCACCCCGGTGATTGCTTGCGACTGTCCGGTATGTCGAAGTACGGACCCCCACAACCGTCGTCGTCGTGCCAGTATTCTGGTAGAACATGAGGATACGGTGTTGTTGGTGGATACGGGGCCGGATCTGCGCCAGCAAATGCTGGATGCCCATGTCCAACGCCTGACTGCCGTGCTCTATACCCATTTTCATGCAGATCACATTAACGGCATTGACGACCTGCGCGCCTTTAATTTTGCCCAGAAAATCGTCATCCCCTGTTATGCGGACGAACGTACGGCCAGCGAGCTGGAAAGTCGTTTTCGCTACTGTTTTTTGCCACCCGACGCGGCCTGGGCAAAACCGTCTTTATCCATGGAACGTTTCCATACTGAAAAGACTTTCGGCAATCTCAAGGTGATGCCCATTCCTATCATGCACGGTAAATTGTGCATCCTGGGCTTCCGTTTCGGAGATGTAGCCTATCTGACCGATCTTAAATCGATTCCTGATGAAAGCCTGGCTCTGCTCAAGAATTTGAAACTGCTGATTCTGGATTGTCTGCGCTACGAAGCTCATCCGACGCACCTCAATGTCGAGGAAGCTTTGTATTGGACCCGTCGCATTGCTGCTGAGCAAACCATTTTCACCCATATGACCCATGATATTGATTATGCACAGTTCGCTGCGGAGCTCCCGGCAGATATCGTACCGGCTTTTGACGGTATGGTGATTGAGCAATCAACTGCGCCATAAATAGTGTTTGACAGTGCCGGGGCAAATCCATATATTACGCGACATCGGGGCCATAGCTCAGCTGGGAGAGCGCTTGAATGGCATTCAAGAGGTCAGCGGTTCGATCCCGCTTGGCTCCACCAGATACGAATAAGAGTCAGAGTTTTACTCTGGCTCTTTTTTTATTGGAAATTTTTACTCGCTCGGGGAGGATTTTATGCATCATCCGGAATCGCTTTTTGCCTATGGACATGCTGCTGATCCTGATTGGCGGGTGGCTTTGGCGGCTGCATTGGATATGGCGGGCAGCCAGGCCCAAAGCGGAACCCTGGGTTTTTTGTATGTATCCGACCTGTTCGAAGCAGAGCTGCCTGAGTTACTGGCGCAACTGAATCAGCAGCTGGATGTTAAACATTGGACGGGTTGTGTAGGCATTGGAATTTGTGCCACAGGTCAGGAATATTTGGATACACCCGCCCTGGCATTGATGGTCACGGATATTCCCGAGTTGGAATTGTCCATTTTTTCAGGAATGACCCCCTACCTGAGTGACCAGCCTCTCCAGGTGAATGGTGCAGCCCCTTATTTTGCCGTTGTGCATGGTGACACCGCCACGCCTGACTTGCCCGATCTGGTGCGGGATCTGGCCGGTAAAACCCGGAGCGGGTTTATCACTGGCGGACTCAGCAGTACACGCGGCAAGGGCGGGCAATTGGCCGACAAAGCGGTTCATGGTGGTTTAAGTGGTGTGCTGTTCAGCGAAAAAGTGGCCATTGCCACCCGTCTTTCCCAGGGTTGCAGCCCCATTGGTCCCCTTCATGAAATCGGTGACGCTAAAAGCAACATTATTGGCACCCTCGACAAGCGGCCTGCCCTCGATGTGTTATACGAAGAAATTGGGGAGATTCTCGCCCGGGATTTACAGAAGGCGGCCGGTTTTATTTTTGTCGCCTTGCCCGTAGCCAATGATGATCGCGGCGATTACACCGTCCGCAATCTGATTGGTGTGGACACGGATCGTAAATTGATGGCGATTGGTGAATATGTGGAATCCGGTCAATCGCTGATGTTTTGCAAGCGCGATGGTACTACGGCCCGGGAAGATTTGTTGCGGATGCTGACAGACCTGAAGAAACTGGTGGCTGGTCGAAACATTCGTGGCGGCTTATATTTTTCCTGTCTGGGCAGAGGCGAAGGACTGTTTGGCCCCGATTCAGCGGAGTTACGTCTGATTGAGGAGCAACTAGGCCATTTTCCGCTGGTTGGTTTTTTTGCGAATGGCGAAATTTCTCATGATAAAATATACGGTTATACCGGAGTGCTGACGCTTTTTCTGGGTGACTGAGGGCTGCATACCGGTCTGCAGGGTGAGGAAAGTACGACGCTGTGCTAAAGTGCATCCAGAATATTAGAGGTTGATGATGGCGAAAGCGGAACGAATTGATCAGAGATTAATGCAGGAAGGGCGTCGGACTCGAGGCGCCCTGTATTTTGGCATAGGCTTGGGGCTGGCGGCTGGTCTGCTGATTATCCTCCAGGCTTTTATTCTCGCCCATATCATCAACGGGGTATCGTTTCAGGGACTTAGTCTCGCAGCCGTAATGCCACTACTTTGGGCTTTGCTGGGGCTTTTTGTCCTGCGTGCCGCTTTATCCTGGGCGGGGGAGCTGGTGGCTTTTCGGGCCAGTGCCCGCATCAAAACCTATTTGCGCGAACAGTTGCTGAAGCACCTTTTGCAACTGGGGCCGGTGGCCATTGCCGGCGAACGCAGCGCCGATATCGCCAGCACCATGATCGAAGGTGTGGAGGCTTTGGAGCCTTACTTTTCCCGTTATTTACCGCAAATGGCTCTAGTGAGCCTGATACCTCTGGCGATTTTGATTGTGGTATTTCCCGAAGACTGGATCAGCGGTTTGATATTGCTGATAACCGGTCCTTTGGTTCCTTTTTTCATGGTGTTGGTAGGCTATGCGGCCGAAGCGGTTAACCAGCGTCAGTGGCGGAAAATGCTGTTGATGAGCGCGCATTTCCTGGATGTGGTGCAAGGTCTGACCACACTCAAGATTTTTGGTCGCGCCAAAGATGAAATCGAAATCGTGGCCAGAATTTCTGACGACTACCGACGCAGCACCATGGCGGGTCTGCGCGTTGCCTTTCTGACCTCTGCCGTGCTGGAGTTTTTTGCCAGCCTTTCCATCGCCCTGGTGGCGGTCTCGCTGGGCGCCCGACTGCTGCAGGTCCATGCCTCGGTCACCTTTTTTACCGCCTTTTTTGTTCTGCTCCTGGCACCGGAGTATTTTAATCCGCTGCGGGGTTTATCGACCCATTATCATGCCCGCATGAGCGCCATTGCGGCTGCCAAAAGAATTTTCGAAATACTGGACATGCCATTGCCGGAAAAATCCCGGCAGGGTGCAGATTATGTACCTTCCGGTCAAATCAGTTTGTCGGTGCGCAATCTGCACTTTTCCTATGAGGCGGGGCGCAACGCACTGGAGGGCGTGAATGCCGAGTTTCCGGCGGGTAAAGTCACCGCTTTGGTGGGTGCCAGCGGTGCCGGAAAAAGCACCCTGGCCAGTGCGTTGCTGGGTTTTGTACAAGCGAGTGAGGGCGAAATTCTCGTCAATGGGCAGATGCCACTGAATGCCATAGAGCCGGAACTCTGGTGGAAACAGCTCGCTTGGGTGCCGCAAAATCCTCGTCTTTTTCATGGCAGTCTCGGGGATAATATCCGGATCGGCCGCCCGGATGCTGATCTGGCTGCACTTCGGGAAGCTGCGCAAAATGCCCATGCACTCGAATTTATTGAAAACTTGCCTGATGGTTTTGAGACGATGATTGGTGATTTAGGCCAGGGGCTTTCTGGTGGGCAAATTCAGCGAATAGCTCTGGCGCGGGCTTTTCTTAAAAACCCGCCACTTTTCATACTGGATGAAGCCACTGCCAATCTCGATATGGAAAATGAATCACTGGTGCTGGATGCCATGCAAAAGTTAATTACAGGGCGCACAGCGATAGTCATCGCCCATCGTCTGGCCACGGCAGAACGGGCTGATCATATTATTGTCATGGATGCAGGCCGGGTGGCCGAAAGTGGAAGCCACCAGGAGCTGCTTGCAGCGGGCGGGGTGTATGCCCGTATGGTTGCTGCCTACCGGGGGGAAACCCATGTCTGATTACATTCGTCTTTTAAAACTGTTTTTCCCCTATAAGTTCTGGATGTTGGGTGGTGCTTTTCTGGCGCTGCTCACCATATTGTCCAATTTTGGGTTGCTGGCGCTTTCAGGTTGGTTTCTGGCCAGTGCGGCACTGGCGGGCTTGGGTGGTTATGCCACGCTCAATTTATATAATTTTTTCCTTCCCGCTGCCGGAGTTCGGGCTTTTGCCACGACCCGGGTGATTTCCCGCTGGCTGGAGCGGGTGATTACCCACGAGGCCACCTTCCGGCTGCTGGCCCAACTGCGCAGCTGGTTTTACAGCCGTCTGGAGCCTCTGGCCCCGGCCGGATTACAGGGCTATCGCTCAGGAGACATCCTCTCCCGTCTGGTCGCCGACATAGACACCCTGAACAACTTTTATTTGCGGGTATTTACGCCATTTCTGGTAGCCGGAATGGCTACTGTGCTGATGTCCGGTTTTTTTGCTTTTTTCTCCTGGCGCCTGGCGATTGCCCTGTTTTTGTTCCTGGCTGTTTCCGGCCTGGTCCTGCCGTTTGTAGCTGAGCGCCTGGGTGCCCGCAGTGGGGCGGAAATGACGGATTTGCAATCTGATTATCGGGTCCAGATTGTAGACGGCATGCAAGGTATGGGCGAGTTGCTCACTTACGGGGCCGGTCCCGAAATTCTGCGTCGCAGTCATTCCCTCAATGATGCCATTTTGCAGAGACAGGCGAAAATGGCGCAAATCAGCGGGCTGGGCACTGCGGGCATGAGTTTTATGGGCAATCTGGCGATCTGGGTGATTTTGATTCTCGCCATCCCCCTGATCCACGGCGGCCATCTCGGGCCTTCCGATTTACCCATGTTTGCCTTGGGGGTAATGGGTTCCTTTGAAGCCATTGTCGCCTTGCCTCTGGCTTTTCAGTTTCTGGGCCAGACCCGGCAGGCAGCCCGACGGATTTTCTCGGTGGCAGACAGCGCCTTGCCCTTTCCCGATGCCAGTGGCCCGGCGCCCAAGGTGCAACAGCCTGATTTGCTGCTAAAGGATGTGCATCTGCGCTATCCCGGCGGGCAAAAGGATGCCCTGGCAGGGTTGGATCTCCATATTGTTTCTGGCAGCAAGGTGGCGATATTGGGGGCTACGGGTGCCGGAAAAAGCAGTATCGCCAATATGTTGCTGCGTTTTTATGATTATCAAAGTGGTTCGGCCCAATTCGGCGGCCATGAACTTAAAAACTTCCCTGCCGATGACCTGCGCGAATATTTTGCGGTGGTCTCGCAGCGCTCCTATTTGTTTCACACCACCATTCGCGATAATTTGCTGGTGGCCAAGGGCGACGCTGAAGAAGACGAACTTTGGGCGGCGCTGGCGGCTGCACAACTGGATGATTTTGTGCGGAGTCAGCCGGATGGACTGGATACCATTGTCGGTGAAGGTGGTGTGAAATTATCTGGTGGGCAGGGGCGGCGGGTGGCAATTGCCCGTGCCATCCTCAAAAATGCTCCCTGGCTGGTATTGGATGAACCCACTGAGGGCCTCGATCCGCTGACTGAAATGGAATTTCTGCGCGATTTGCAGCCCCTGATGCAAGGCCGCACAGTTCTTTATATTACCCACCGATTGCTTGGTCTGGAGCAGATGGATCGGGTATTTATCATGGACGAAGGGCGGGTAGTGGAGTCGGGGACATATGCCGAGTTGCTGAACCAAGGCGGACAGCTCAGTCATTTCGCCACTTTTCGGCAAGGAGCGTCGGCGTAAAGCGATATACCGCCGGGTTCGCTAGTGCTGACTGCCGCCGCTCAGACTGCCCAGTAGTTTGTTTTCCAGAGCCTTTCCTTGCTGGGCAGCGGACTGGCAAGCCGAGCTGCTGGGGTTCTGCAGGCAACTGATTTCCTTGCCAAGAATGGCCGTACTCTTTTTTTCCAGAACGGCCTGGGTACTTCGGGTATGAGCAGGCGTGGTCAGCCAGGATACCCCATAGCCCAATGCCGATGACAAAATGGTAGCGACCAGAAATACCAGCAGCAAACGCGTAAATCCCGATTCCAGTCCCTGATCATCCAGAAAGCGTTTACTGTACCAGGAAAATACCGGATAACTGACCAGTCCCGCGACAATCCCCCACATATTCAGGCCTCTTTGGGCATATCCAGAGGAAGGGTATAGGGTAGTTTCTGCACATGTACTTCTGCGCCGTCCAAGGCTCCGACTCTGAGAATTTCTCCTGCGTTGGCGGCACGCAGGACCGCCAGTGCTGCGTACTGACCGGAACCGGATTCTGCGGCATTGATGACCAGCCCGATGCTTTGTTCACCCATACTTTCCGCAAATATTTCGTCACCCGCCTGCAAGGGCTGATGGGCACTGACTCCATACATCTGGTTTTTAAGTTTGCCCAGATAATGAGAACGCGCAACAATTTCCTGACCCGGATAGCAACCCTTCTTGAAATTGATGCCGCCCAGCACCTCCAGATTCAGTTCTTGAGGGATTACTTTTTCGGTGGTGTCCAGGCTGATGTAAGCCACTCCCGCCTGGATGGCGGCTAAACGCCATTGAGCAACAGGCGCTTCCAGTCCACCCGATTGGGTCAGGAGATGCGTCAGATCAGCCAGTTTTTCGCGTGGGGCGATCAGCTGAAATATTTCCAGATTTGCCCAGGGCAGGCGGGTCAGGAGCCAATCATCCCGGGCGGCACCCTCATTTTCAAGTTCAGGCGTTGCACATCCCAAAGCCTTGGTCAGAAGGTCTCCAGTGCCGGCCCCATAAATAGCCATTATTGCGTAATCGGGTTCGGCATTTTCAATGTCCAGCTTGGCCATCATCCGAAATTTGCGCAGGCGTTCTGCAACCACATCTACCAGGCTGCTGGAGAGGCTTAACCAAATATGGTCCCCGGCGCGTTGCACGTAAAAATTGGCAATCATCCGCCCTTTGGCCGTACTGTAACTGCTCCACTGTCCCTGGCCGGCACTGGTCAGGCTGTGCAGATCATTGGAGAATTGGCCCTGCAGAAATTTTTCGGCCTCCGCGCCATAGGCATGAATAAGCCCCAGTTCGCTACTCAGGAGGGAAAATTGGATGGCGGCTGATGACATGAATAAAAACTCCCGATGGCTATTACAAGCAGGCCCCGATGATAGCGCGATGGCTGCCGGGGACAAAGTACTTCCTCCCCTTTCCTGTGGGAGCGTTCAGCAGCAGGCACTGCTACACAGTCTGTCCTGCTGCTTGGCGGGACTCTGTGCATTTTTGAGCATGCTGGATAATTTCCGTTTTGGGATGGCTCTGTTATTGCTGGTTATTATCTGGACATTGTGGTTTTGCCCCTGGTCAATACAAAGGCGGATGGCGCTACCGATCGTCTTGATGTCGGGACCCGAGAATCAGTATCTGCTGCAGTTGGGCAATGGTGAACAGGTACAGGTGCAGCTGCGGGCATGGCCCTTTCTGCATCTCCGGCTGGGCGTGCTGACGCTGCGCGGCATCCACAAGCAAAAATACACGCTGATTGGTGTTTTCCCGGTCAGGGATGCGGTCTGGCGCTTGTGGCGTCTGCATCTGCGGCAGGTATGGGCCGAGCGTAAGGCTGTTCATGGTCGCGCTGGCTGAGCATATCCTGGGGATTGTTGTGGGTGTCGGGATGATCGCTATTATAGTGACAGCCCCGGGATTCACGCCGAAACAACGCAGAACGCAGCAGAATTTCCGCGTTTTGGCGCATATTGCGCAACTCCTGATACGCCCTGGATATGCCCGCAACGTCGCCAATCCGGGTTCGCATGCTTTCCAGTCGCTCAATGGCCTGTTGAATATCCCGATCGTTGCGAATGATGCCGCCGCTTTGCCACATCAGTTTCTGAATGTCGTGGCGCAGGATCTGGATATGGTCCTTGTAAATAGTGCGGTCATGAGTCGTTGAAAGTGGGCAGGCATGCAGGTTGCCATCCGGCTTATCTGGAAGTTGCGCCAAACCTTCCAGAGCTTCGACAATACTTGCCGCGCCGACCACACATTCCAGCAGGGAATTGCTGGCCAGGCGGTTGGCACCGTGCAGGCCCGTGGAACTGACTTCACCGGCAGCATATAACCCGGGCACCGTGCTGCGTCCTGACTGATCTACAACAATCCCACCACAGGTGTAGTGAGCGGCGGGCACTACCGGAATGGGTTCATGCGTCAAATCGTGGCCGTGTTCAAGACAATGGGCGTATATCGCCGGAAAATGTTGACGTATCCTTTCACTGGGCTGCGCACTGATGTCCAGAGTGACATAGGCAAGTTGATTTTTTTTCATTTCGGCATCAATGGCGCGGGCCACAATATCTCTGGGAGCCAGTTCGGCACGAGGGTCGTACTGCTCCAAAAAAGTCCGGCCATCGGGAAGACGGAGCAGGGCACCTTCACCACGTAAGGCTTCCGAAAGTAAAAAGGGCGTATTATCCGGATCATAAAGGGTGGTTGGATGAAACTGGATAAATTCAAGGTTGGCGATTTCAGCCCCGGCCCGGTAAGCCAGGGCCAATCCGTCCCCTGTAGCTACCAGTGGGTTACTGGTATGCAGGTAAAGTTGACCCGCTCCACCGCTGGTCAGTATGACAGCGCGGGCAGTCCATAATTCCGGCAAGCTGGACCCGTTTCCAAGGACCCAGGCTCCCTGACAGGATCCGTCCTGTAGCCATAAATCAGTAACAAAGTGATTTTCCATCAGGCTGATTTCAGGATGCTGACGCAGCTGCGCCAAAAGGGTGCTTTCAATGGCATGGCCGGTGGTATCCGCCCGGTGCAGAACCCGGCGCACCCGATGCCCCCCTTCGCGAGTCAAATGCCATTCACCATGCGCCTGCTGATCAAATGGCACACCCCAGTTGATGAGCTGTTGTGCCGCCGCTGGTCCGGCACGAATAATCCGTGACACCGCCGCCGGGTGACAGAGACCCGCACCGGCACCCAAGGTGTCTTCAACATGCATGGTGATGCTGTCCTGGTTGAAGTCCATGACGGCAGCCATCCCCCCCTGGGCCCAGTCGCTGGCCGAAATTGCCGCCAGATCCTTGCTGAGAATACCTACGCTACCCAGGCGGGCAAGCCCCAATGCTGTGCTCAAGCCAGCGGCGCCGGAGCCTATAATTAAAAAATCGAAAGCGGGCATTCATCGTCCTGTAGGAAATAGTATGAAGTCGTTGCAAGAAAACGCGCTGCTCATGATACGATGACGCGCTAACAAGGTGAAGAACGGCACAGGAACCATAAAGGAAGGCCGAATGAGTAAAACAAGTGGACGCGGCACAAGTGGTGCGCTGGAAAGTGGTGCGTCCAGTGACCTGCTCCTCGTTCAGCGGGTGCAAAAAGGCGAGAAAGGGGCATTTGATCTTCTGGTTCGCAAATATCAGCACAAGGTGGTCGCCCTGGTGGGTCGTTTTGTGCGCACTCCGGAAGAAGCGGAAGATGTGGCCCAGGAAGCCTTCGTCAAAGCCTATCGGGCACTGAAGAATTTTCGCGGGGATAGCGCATTTTATACCTGGTTATATCGTATTGCCGTCAATACTGCGAAAAATCACCTGGTCGCCCAGGGTCGGCAGGTAGCTATTGTGGATGCCGAAACTGAAGATGCGGAACAATTTGCCGGTGCCGATGGACTAAGAGAGTACGATACACCTGAAGGTGTTTTGCTCAGTAAGGAATTAGCTGAACATATTGATGGTGCTTTGTCGGAATTACCGGAGGATTTGCGAACAGCAGTCACCCTGAGGGAATTTGAAGGGCTCAGTTATGACGAAATTGCGCAGGTTATGGAGTGTCCGGTGGGTACTGTGAGGTCCCGTATTTTCAGGGCTCGTGAGGCCATTGCCAAAGTTTTGGCACCTTTGTTAGATCAGGAACAGTCATGAACGAACAAACAAAAAAAGAGCTGATGGCCTTCATGGAAGGCGAAATGGGTCCCTTGCAGGCGAATCGTATGGCTGCCCGATTGCAAGGTGAGCAGGGCCTTCGTGATGCCTGGGAAAACCAGTACCGGGTTTCTTTTTTGCTGCAAAATGATCGCGCCGGGACGCAATGGGCTTCTGCCGGATTTGCCGACCGCGTGGCCGCACAAATAGCCGAGGAGCCCAGTATCCTGGCTCCTCGTGCCACAGTGTCACGGAGTCCCATCAGTCCTTTCTGGATGAAAGCCGGTTCAGTAGCAGCCGTGCTGGTAGTGTCGGTTACCTTGGTGGGCTTGTTACCACGCAATACGTTGACTGAAGGTCAAGGTGATCATGCAAATCTCGCGCATTATCAGCGAACGGCATTGTTAAGCGGCACACAGAGTAGTCCTGAGGTGTTTCATCTCCGCCCCGTTGCCGATTTCAATGTTCAGGCGTCGGGTCCGGATCTGGTGATTCAACGCGATATCAAGCGGCTCTGGATTCCAGGACACAGTAACTATCTGCCGGCTTCAGAATCAGTTTATTATCCAAACGCTGCAGGGCTGCAAAATACGGTGTATAGCCCGGCAACGGGCATCAGCAATTTTTCCAATTATAATCCTGCTGGCGGCTATCCCTAAAATATCGACGTCAAATTGTTGCCAACATGCCCGGATACCGAGATGATAAGCAGGGTATCCGAATAAGTGATAAATCGTGGTTGGGAGGGAGTGTACTTTGAATAATCGTGTGCTGCTTAGACAGCGCCCAATGGTGGCGCTATGTGTGGGATTGGCTTTGGGTGTGGGTGGAATGCTTCCGGTTGCGGCTGTTGCGGCCCCAACGCAGGCGTCAATGGTTGCGCTTCCTGACTTTACGCCTATTGTGAAGCAATATGGTCCTGCGGTTGTGAACATCAGTACCACGGAAACCAAGGTGGCCCGCAGTGCTGGTTCGCCATTTCCGCCCAATTCACCGCTCAACCAGTTTTTTGCCCCTTTTTTCGGTGCGCCGGGACAACCGGGTAGTGATCAGGGAGAAGGTGCGGCTCCCGGTCATAAGTATCAGGTCCAATCGCTGGGTTCCGGCTTTATTGTCAGCCCGGACGGTTACATTGTCACTGCTGCGCACGTGGTCAAGGGTGCCCAGAAAATCATCGTCAGCCTCACCAATCATCACCAGTACAAGGCGCATCTGGTGGGCTTGTCTACCCGTATGGATGTGGCGCTGCTTAAAATTGATGCCAATAATCTGCCGACGGTTCAGATTGGTGATTCCGGCAAGCTCGAAGTAGGGCAGTGGGTACTGGCAGTAGGTTCTCCTTTTGGTTTTGAGAACAGCGTGACTCAGGGAGTCGTCAGTGCTACTGCCCGGCCATTGCCGGATGACCCCTATATTCCCTTCATCCAGACCGATGTACCCATCAATCCGGGTAATTCCGGTGGTCCGTTGTTTAACATGCGCGGTCAGGTCATTGGGATTAATGACCAGATTTATACCAACAGTGGCGGTTACATGGGTTTATCTTTTTCGATCCCCATCAATGTAGCCATGGATGCGGTCAAACAACTCAAGCTGCATCAGAAGGTACATTTCGGCTGGCTGGGCGTAATGATTCAGGATGTCAGCATGGATCTCGCCAAATCCTTTCACATGAAAGAACCGATAGGGGCCCTGGTATCCCAGGTGGTGCCCGATGGCCCGGCCGCCAAGGCGGGTTTGCGTCCCGGGGACGTGATTGTTTCCTTTGACGGGCATGCCATCTACAACTCGGGCCAGTTGCCGCCCATGGTTGGAGCGCTGCCTGCCGGGTTCAAGGCAAAACTGGGAATTATTCGGGATGGTAAGCCCATGACCCTGAATATTGTCGTTGAAAGTTTGCCCGGGGATATGGACAAAGCGGCGGACAAGACAGCTGCTCCTGATGCCCAAACCCAGAAAGGTGAAATCAAGCGGCTGCATATTGAAGTGGGCCCGTTGACGGCAGAAGCCCGCAAGCAACTGAACGTCAATACTGGCGTGCTGGTTTTGGGCGTCGCACCGGGGGTTGCGGCGGAAGCAGGCATTCGCCCGGGAGACGTCATTCTTCAGGTGGCGCAACAGCCCGTCAATAACGTCAGTACATTGCAAAAGCTGGTAGCTTCTCTGCCTGCCGGGCAGCCAGTTCCCGTACTGGTGCGTCGTGGTGACGGTAGCTTCTATATAGTGCTTTCACTTCCGCACTGAAGCATAGAGAAATCGTCCGGGGCTGGTGTATGTACCAGCCCTTTTTGTTATGGTGTCGATCAAGACAGTGAGACCTGTCAGGTTGTCAGGGATTTAAGGGTATATGACTGAGCAGCAACATATTCGTAACTTTTCCATCATTGCCCATGTGGACCACGGTAAATCCACGCTTGCTGATCAGTTTATCCGCTTGTGCGGTGCCCTGACCGAGCGGGAAATGTCCAGTCAGGTACTGGATACCATGGATATTGAAAAAGAACGGGGCATTACTATCAAGGCGCAAAGTGTGCGTCTGCAATTCAAGGCCAAAGATGGACAGGAATATCAGTTCAATTTGATTGATACGCCAGGTCATGTGGATTTTTCCTATGAAGTGAGCCGTTCCCTGGCAGCCTGTGAAGGGGCTTTGTTGGTGGTAGATGCCTCCCAGGGGGTGGAAGCCCAAAGTGTGGCTAATTGCTACACGGCTTTGGAGCATGATCTCGAAATTGTTCCGGTGCTCAATAAAATTGATCTTCCAGCGGCAGATCCGGCCCGGGTGCGTACGGAAATTGAGGAAATTGTCGGACTCCCCGCTGATGACGCCATTGAGGCCAGCGCCAAGGAAGGCATCGGTATTCGCGAGATCCTCGAAAAAGTGGTTGAACGGATTCCGGCTCCTCAAGGCGATGCCAACGCCCCTTTGCAGGCGCTCATCATCGACTCCTGGTTTGACAATTATCTGGGTACCGTGGTGCTGGTGCGGGTCATGAACGGATCCATCCGGCCCGGTCAGCGGATTGTGACCATGGTTGGCCAGAAAAATTATGTGGTTGAAAAGGTAGGGGTTTTTACTCCAAAGTCGCTCATCGTGCCGGCACTGGAAACAGGGGCCGTGGGGTTTGTTATCGCCGGCGTCAAAAGTATTGAAGGCGCGCGGGTAGGCGATACCCTGACTGAACAGGATCGGCCAGCGTCTCAGGCCTTGCCGGGATTTCGCGAGGTGCAACCGCAAGTGTTTACCGGCTTGTATCCAGTTGATTCATCCGATTATGAGGATTTTCGTGAAGCTTTGCAGAAATTGCGTCTGAATGATGCGGCCCTGCAATTTGAACCCGAAACTTCGCAGGCTTTGGGCTTTGGCTTCCGTTGTGGGTTTCTCGGCTTACTCCATATGGAAATTGTTCAGGAACGCCTGGAACGGGAATATCAGCTCGAACTCATCAGCACCGCACCCACCGTGGTTTATCAGGTGATTACCACCGATGGGCAGACTCTGAAAATCTCCAATCCCGCAGAATTACCCCCTGTTCAGAAAATCGCCGATTTTCAGGAGCCGGTAATCAGCGCCAATATTCTGGTACCGGAAACCTATCTGGGGCCGGTGATTGCCTTGTGCGAAGAACGGCGTGGCCAGCAGAAAAACATGCAATTTACCGGTGGGCAGGTGATGTTGCGCTATGACTTGCCCCATAATGAGGTGGTCCTGGACTTTTTTGATCGTTTGAAATCGGTTAGTCGCGGTTACGCCTCCATGGATTACGAGTTTGCCCGTTTTGAAAGCGGCCCACTGGTTAAAATGGATATTTTGATTAATGGCGAAAAGCTGGACGCCCTGTCCTGGATTGTCCATCGCGATGTTTCCGAGCGTCGCGGGCGTGAGCTGGTTACCCGTTTACGTGAACTTATTCCCCGACAAATGTTCGAAGTGGCCATACAAGCGGCGATCGGTGCCCGAATTATTGCCCGTGAATCCGTCAAGGCAATGCGTAAAAACGTCCTTGCCAAATGCTATGGTGGAGATATTTCCCGTAAACGAAAATTGCTGGAGAAGCAGAAAGAGGGCAAAAAGCGTATGAAACAGGTTGGACACGTGGAAATTCCGCAAGAAGCTTTTCTGGCGGTACTCAAGAGCGATAAACGCTAAAAAGGAAGGAAAAACGTCAATGGATTTTACTTTGGGTTTGTTTCTGGCGGTGCTGTTATCTGGTCTGATCTGGCTGGTAGATATTGTTTTTCTGCGGCGCAGGCGCGACAAGGAAACCCGTGAGTCTCTCATTGTAGAATATGCGCGCAGTTTTTTTCCGGTGCTTCTCGTTGTCTTTTTAATTCGTTCCTTTCTGTTTGAACCGTTCCAGATCCCATCGGGCTCGATGATTCCAACCCTTCGGGTCGGTGACTTTGTTCTGGTCAACAAATTTCAGTGGGGTTTGCGACTACCCCTGATTCATACCCCCTTAACCCGGGGCAGCCCGGTAGAAGCCGGAGATATCATGGTGTTTCGTTATCCCAAAAATCCCCGTATTGATTATATCAAACGGGTGATTGGTCTTCCTGGCGATACAATCGAAGTGAAGGGTAATGACCTCTACATCAACGGCAAACTGGTTCCGCAAAAATTTATCGGGAATTTTAATTACCGTCCAGAAGGACAGGGTGCCGAGGGCATGGTCATTCCCACCAAGGAATATGCCCAGGAATTGGGTGGCCACCATTTTCACATTATCGAGTTTGATACGCCGGAAGCCCAGATGGATTTTGGACCCTATAAAGTCCCCCCCCATTCCTATTTCATGATGGGAGATGACCGTGACAACAGTAATGACAGTCGTTTCTGGGGTGTAGTGCCAGAGCGCAATATTGTCGGTAAAGCCATGTTCGTCTGGTTTTCCTGGGATGCAGAAGACTGGTCTATTCGTTGGAAGCAAATTGGCCGTTCGCTGGATGGACAGCATTAATTCTTGTTGAATACACTTGCATAAAGCATCGTTGGCGTCTAACTAGCGGGCATAAGTCCATCCAGAATTTCGGGAGATTCCTTCAATGCAAGTTTATAATCCATTCGTCCGCAAGTTCGGCAGTCTGCCCCAAAACACTGCTGAGCGACTATCACCGGAGGCTGGCATCGGTCTTATCGGGGTGATTTTCTGGATTTTGATGCTGGTACTGGCCATTGCTTTTGTCGTGAAAGTGATGCCCAGCTACTATGATTACTGGTCCTTACAAAACATCGTCAAGCAACAGGCGCAAGAGGCCGGACCCGAAGAATCCGCCGGACAAATACTCTACAATCTGAACGGAAGACTGGGTGTCGCCATGATCCATATTCCACAAAAAGACATTGTTATTGAAAAAGCGGGCTCTGGACCGGTTTTGATTACTGTTACCTATGACAAAATAGTGCCTTTGGCAGGAAATATGAGCCTGCTTCTGCATTTCCAGGCAAAGGGCGGTCACTGAAGCCTTTGTCTGAAAGCAGTCGTGGTCCGGGAAGCTTTTTGCTCCATTGTTCCTTGCCTGTTGTTCTAAGGCTCATCCTGCTGTCAGGAGAGAACTCGCCCTACGGGCTCAAACAGCTCTCCTGACGGGCGCTGGATTTCGCCAAGAACAACAACGGCTCAGAACAAAAGTCGCTGCAAAGCCTCCAGGACCAAGACCGCTTTCAGGAATATTCAAGATCAGCTCAGCGCATCACCAGCCTCTGTAGTTTCTTTTGGAGTATTCGCGACCTGTTCTTTCCGTGTATGATAGCGCTTTTTTTGTTTCAAAATAACTGAGAATGGGGTTATGGGTTCGCTGGATATACTGCAAAAAAGGCTGGGATACCGCTTTGCCGAAATGGGTTTGCTCACCCAGGCATTGACGCATCGTAGTGCTGGATCTGCACATAATGAACGACTGGAATTTCTGGGTGATGCTGCCCTTAATTTTGTGGTGGCGGCCCGATTGTTTGGTCGTTTCCCCAAGGTGAGCGAAGGGGATTTGTCCCGTATGCGCGCACGGCTGGTGCGCGAAGAAACTCTGGCGGAAATTGCCGGTGAAATTGCCCTGGCGGATTATCTGATTTTGGGTCCGGGCGAAGTGCGCAGTGGTGGCGCGCGGCGCGATTCCATTCGCGCCGACGCCCTGGAGGCCGTCATCGGTGCGGCCTTTCTGGATGGAGGCTTCAGTGCTGCTGAAGGCATTGTCCTCAAGTTGTTGGAACCGCGTATTACCGATCAGTTGGGTGATGCTGAATTACGCGACCCCAAAACCCGTTTGCAGGAGTTTTTGCAGGGTCGAGGGCGACCCCTGCCGATTTATACGCTCATTGAAGAAAAAGGGCAGGCCCACGAAAGGCGGTTTGTGGCGCGCTGTAGCGTTCCCGGGATTGAGCCGACGGAAGCAGAAGATGGCAGTCGGCGCAAAGCCGAGCAGCAGGCGGCTACATTGATGCTTACGCAACTGCAGAACACGCCGCGTGGCTGAAAATACTGATCAGGACCGCGTCGAAACCTACCGGAGTGGTTATGTAGCCCTGCTGGGCCGCCCCAATGTGGGGAAATCTACCCTGCTCAATCATCTGGTGGGGCAAAAAATCAGTATTACGGCCCCCCGTCCACAAACTACCCGTGATCAGATTCTGGGCATTTTAACCCGATCTGATGGTCAGGCCCTGTTTTTGGATACCCCGGGTGTTCATAGTGGTTACCGTAGCCTGAACAGGCACCTGCTCAGAGCAACGCGAGGCGCCCTGGAGTCGGCAGATCTGGGTGTATTGGTGGTGGAGGCCCTAGCCTGGACAGCTGATGATGGAGAAGCCCTGCGCTGGTTGCAGCGTAGTGGCATTCCGATACTGGCTGTGGTCAATAAAATAGACAAAATCAAGACCAAAGAGCGTCTGTTTCCTTACTTGCAGAGTTTGTCCGAACGCGCTGATTTCGCCGCAGTCATTCCTCTGTCAGCGCGTAAAACCGGGGATGTGGAACGATTGGCTGATGTACTGATTCCGTTATTACCCCTTTCGGAAGCGGTGTTTCCTGAAGATCAGGTCACGGATCGGAATATGCGTTTCATGGCAGCGGAAATTATTCGTGAACAGATTTTCCGGCAGTTAGGCGCAGAATTACCTTACGACACGGCTGTTGCCATTGATAGTTATCAGGTTGAAAACGGACAACAGCGTATTGAGGCGACCATTTACTGTCGGCGCTCAGGTCAAAAAGCCATCATTCTTGGTGAGGGTGGCAGTCGCTTGCGGGTTATTGGTAGTCGTGCCCGGGAAGCATTGCAGCAGTTGACCGAAGAACGTGTCTGGCTGGGCCTTTGGGTCAAACAAAAAGAGCAATGGACGGACGATCCCCATATTTTGCGTGAGCTGGGGTATGACGACTGAGTCCGGTGATCGGGCCTGGGTATTGCACCGCTATGCTTATGGGGACTCGAGCCTGGTGGTAGAGTTTTTCAGCCGAAAACAAGGACGTCTGGGGCTGCTGGCCAAGGGCGCACGACGTCCCCGCTCGCCACTTGCCAGAATTGAAGCGGGGCGACCGCTGTGGATACGCTGGCAAGGGAAAGGGGATCTCCCCTTATTGATCCAGGCCGAAGAACTGGCTGCCGTACATCCCCTGAATACTTTGCAAAACCTGAGCTTGTTTTATATGAACGAGTTACTGTTGCGCCTCACCCAGCGTGCTGATCCATTTCCCGAGTTTTTTGACCAGTACGAAACCACTATCAAGGGCTTGAAAGATGTCGCAGCAATCGCCTGGAATCTGCGACGCTACGAACGGCATCTGCTCGAAGCCTTGGGCTGGGCGGCAGATCTGAACCATTGTGGACAATGTGGTATCACCCTGACACCCGACAGCAAATGGTCTTACCTGACTCAAGCAGGGGTATTCTGTCCTCGCCATGTACCAGAACAAGGGTCTGTAACCATTCCTGCAGAAGCCTTGCAATGGCTTGCTGGCCCGATGAACAGCGCGCCGGCTTCAGGCTATAATGCGCACTTGAGAAATTACCTGGAACGTGAACTGCAGGTCCATCTCGGCAGCAAGGCACTGGAGAGTCGACGCCTCCTTGCGGCATACTTGCAACGCCATAAGCGTAGCGCATCAACCTGAACCATGAGGAGCATCATCCATGATTGCCTTGGGTGTTAATATTGATCATGTGGCCACCCTGCGCCAGGCGCGGGGTACCCGATATCCCGACCCAATCGAAGCGGCTTTTGTCGCTGAACGCGCCGGAGCCGATGCCATTACTGCGCACCTACGCGAAGATCGTCGCCATATTCAGGATCGGGACATCGAGATTCTCAGCCAGATCCTGCAGACCCGCCTCAATCTGGAAATGGCCGTGGAAGAAGGGGTACTGCGCATTGCCGAGCGACTGTCTCCCAGTGATTGCTGTCTGGTGCCGGAACGGCGCGCCGAACTGACGACCGAAGGCGGACTGGATGTTGCCGGACAAATGCCACGCATCAAGGAAGCCTGCCAGCGTCTGGCCCAGGCCGGGGTGAGAGTGTCTTTGTTTGTTGATCCGGACCCTTTCCAGCTGGAAGCAGCGGCGGAAACGGGTGCCCCGGTGGTGGAATTGCACACTGGTCGCTATGCCAATGCGACCGATACGGCAAAACGTCTTGAAGAACTGGGTTTGATTGGCAGTGCGGTCAATTTTGCAGAAAGCCTGGGGCTGCAGGTGAATGCCGGGCATGGGCTGGATTACCATAATGTCCAGGCGATTGCTGCCATTCCGGGTATTCGTGAGTTGAATATTGGTCATGCCATTGTTTCCCATGCAGTATTTAGCGGTCTTGGGGCTGCTGTTACGGAAATGAAGCGATTGATGCTTGAGGCCCGTGGATGATTGTCGGAATGGGCACCGATATTGTGGCTGTGGAGCGTATGGCCCGTCTGCACGCCCGCTATGGTCTGCGTCTGAATGAACGCATTCTGGGCCCTCTGGAGCGTACTGATCTGCCTTGTGAAGCGGCCGCTGCGGCGGCTTTTCTGGCACGTCGTTTTGCCGCGAAGGAAGCGGCCTATAAGGCGCTGGGAAGCGGTCTGGGTGAAGGTATGCGCTGGTCGGACGTCCAGGTCACCCACGACGCTGCCGGCCGCCCGCAATTGCTGATGCAGGGGAAATCCGGAGAATTGCTGGCGCAATGGGGAAGGGAGGTGCGTACCTGGCTTTCCATCAGTGATGAACGGCGTTATGCCACTGCGGTGGTCATTCTGGAATTAGGAGCTTAACGCATGAAAGTAACGGTTGTTGGAACCGGATATGTGGGTCTGGTAACTGGAGCCTGCCTTGCCCAGGTCGGTAATCAGGTACTTTGCGTGGATATTGATGCGGATAAGGTAGCGCGTTTGCGTCAGGCTGAAGTCCCCATATACGAACCCGACTTGCCGGGCATTGTGCAGGATGGGGTCAAAAGTGGAAGACTGCAGTTCACAACGGATATTGCTGCAGGTGTTGCGCATGGCGATTTTGTATTCATTGCGGTAGGCACTCCACCCGAAGAAGACGGCTCTGCGGACCTGCGTCATGTTCTGGCTGTCGCGGGTGAAATTGGTCAGCATCTTCAGAATCCGGTGATTGTCATCAACAAATCCACGGTCCCGGTGGGAACAGCGCGCAAAGTACAGGATCATATTGCGGCCGCCCTGACAAAGCGCGGGGTGGATATCCCCTTCGTGGTGGTCTCCAACCCAGAGTTTTTGAAAGAAGGTGCGGCGGTAGGGGATTTCATGAAACCAGACCGGATTGTGGTGGGTACCGATGACCCCGTTGCTGCCGAAAAAATGCGCGCTCTTTATGCACCCTTTAATCGTAATCATGACCGTCTCATTATCATGGACCCACCTTCCGCCGAACTGACCAAATATGCTGCCAATGTCATGTTGGCCACCAAAATTTCGTTGATGAACGAACTGGCAGGACTGGCCGAATGTGTAGGTGCGGATATTGAGCAGGTACGTCGGGGCATTGGTGCGGACCCCCGCATTGGTTATTCGTTTATTTATCCAGGCTGTGGTTATGGGGGGTCCTGTTTTCCCAAGGATGTACGCGCCCTGGAGTACAGCGCCAGGCAACATGATTTTGACGCCCCGCTGCTTACGGCAGTAGAAGCCGTCAATAATCGCCAGAAACAGATTCTGGAAAAAAAACTGGTAGCCGTCCTCGGCGAAGACCTGAAAGGAAAAAAAATTGCCATATGGGGCCTGGCCTTCAAACCCAATACGGATGATTTGCGCGAGGCCCCCAGCCGGGCACTAATTGCGGGTATCCTGAAAAGAGGCGGCACGGTGCAGGCCTATGATCCTGTAGCAATGGATGAGGTTCGGCGGGTATACGCCGGGGAGTCAGCGCTGACCCTTTGCGTCGATCCTTATGCGGCCTGCGAGTGCGCGGATGCCCTGGTTATCTGTACGGAATGGCAGGAGTTTCGCAGTCCGGATTTTGCTGAAATGCGTCGGCTTCTCCGTCAGGCGGTCATTGTCGACGGCCGCAATATTTATGAACCGACGGTGCTGCGGGCAGAGGGCTTTGTCTATTCTGCCATTGGACGGCCTTGATATGTTGAATGCACTGGATAATCTCGCTCAGGCCCGGGTCGCCATCATTGGCGACGTGATGCTGGATCGTTACTGGTTTGGCAAGGTCGATCGTATTTCGCCGGAAGCGCCGGTGCCCGTAGTACAGGTTCGTCGTGAAGAAGAGCGACCGGGAGGTGCCGCCAACGTGGCGCTGAACGTGCTTTCCCTGGGGGCCGAGGCGCATTTGCTGGCGCCAGTCGGCCAGGATGCTGCGGGGGCTCAGCTGACCCGCCTTCTTGAGCAGGCTGGTGTCAAAACCCGGCTCATCGCTGATGCCAGTTACCCGACCACGGTGAAATTACGGGTTATTGGCCATCAACAGCAGTTGCTGCGCATGGATTTTGAATCACAACCCAGCCCCGAGCATGGGGAAAATATCCGCGCCACGGCCCATGAAATATTGACGGGTGCGGGTGCCTTGCTGCTTTCCGATTATGGAAAAGGAGCCTTGCAGGCGGTCGAATCCCTGATTGCGTCCGGGCGGGCGGCAGGCCTGCCGGTGCTGATTGATCCCAAAGGACGGGATTATCGTCCCTATGCCGGAGCAACCATTATTACGCCCAACCTGAATGAATTTCAGGCGGTGGCAGGGACCTGGACCAGTGAAGAACAATTTCTGGCGCTTGGCCGGGAATGGCGCCAGAAATTGCAGCTGGAAGCGCTCCTGGTCACACGCGGCGAGGAGGGGATGACCCTGTTCACCGAAAATGCCATTCATCATCATCCCGCCCGGGCGCGTGAAGTATTTGATGTGACCGGTGCCGGGGATACGGTCATTGCCACCCTGGCGACGGCCCTGGCCGCCGGATGGCCCATGGATCAGTCGGTAGAGCTGGCTAATCGGGCGGCAGGCATTGTGGTCGGCAAATTGGGTGCGGCCGTCGTCAGTTGCGAAGAACTGGCTGCCCAGGGCGACGAATGAAGCAAGACCCCGATTCTTCTGTCGTGCCACGTCTGCCTGTACCCAAGTTGCTGCAGCGGCGCATTGGCCGTGCGGTGGCTGATTTTCGCATGATCCAGCCCGGTGACCGCATACTGTTGGCGCTTTCTGGGGGTAAGGATTCGCTCACGTTGCTGCATATGCTCCGTGCCATGCAGCGGCAATTTTCGGTACCCTTTGAGCTGGGGGTGGCGACCGTTGACCCTATGAGCCCCGACTATGATCCGCAAGTGCTGCTGCCTTACATTGAATCCTTGGGTATTCCTTATTTTCTGGAGCGACAGGATATTTACGAGCGGGCCAAAAAGCATCTGTTGCGTCCCTCTTACTGCAGCTTTTGTGCGCGCATGCGCCGGGGAGTCCTTTATCGCTGCGCCCGCCGCGAAGGTTACAATGTTCTCGCTTTGGGGCAGCATCTCGATGATTTTGCCGAAAGCTTTTTCATGTCCATGTTTTATAATGGCGAAATGCGGACCATGAAAGCCCATTATCGCGTCAGGGAAGGGGATTTACGGGTCATTCGTCCGCTGGTGTATTGTCGCGAACGACAGATGCGCCAGCATGCTGAAGAACAAAAATTACCCGTCATTTATGAGAACTGTCCGGCCTGTTTTGGCAAACCCACAGAACGCCAACACATGAAAGAACTGCTGGCGCAACAGGAAGCCCATGATCCGCGCTTGTTCAAGCAGCTTCAGCGCGCCTTGCAGCCGCTGATGGGAACGGGTCTGGAAGATTTGCATTTTGAGGATGAGCATGACTGATTTTTCACAAGTCTTTTACTGGGAAACCCTACCATTACGCGGCGCGCGCTGCCGCCTTGACGAGATTTATGCCCGGGTGTTACGGGGCTTCAAGGGACAGGACGACATGGCCCAATTATTGGGCGAAGCGCTGGTAGGTCTGGCCTTATTGGCTACCACCCAGAAAAATTATGAACGTCTGATTATTCAGGCGCAAAGCAAAGGTCCGCTCAAACTTCTGGTCGCGGAGATGACGGCTGCCGGAGGTATGCGTGCCTATGGTAATTGGGAGGAGGGCGTCTCGGTGGACTTGTCACATTTGCCTGATGCCCTGCTGGCTATTACCGTGGATATGGGCATGGATCGGGAGCGTTATCAGGGACTGGTTGAGCTGCGCGAAAGTCTCACCCTTTCCCTGAATGCCTATTTTGCTGAATCAGTGCAGTCCCCCGCGTATTTTCGCCTGGTCGCTGATCCCCAACGGCAGCAGGCGGGCGGCTATTTTCTGCAACGCCTGCCTGGCGTGCTGGCTGCGGAAGACTGGGAACTGGCGACCCAATTCATAGCCATTGGCTCAGATCAGTCACTGCTACAGGCAAAACCGGAACAATTCCTGCCGGAAATCTTCCCCGATTCGGCGGTACGACTGCATACGCCACAAGCCCTGTTTTTCTCCTGTTCCTGTTCCCCCGAAAAAGTGGAACGCATGCTGATTTCGTTGGGGCAAACAGAAGCGGAAGAGACTCTTCAAAGTGAGGGAGAGATAGTGGTGACCTGCGAATATTGTCAGGAAGTGTACCGCTTTGGTGAAGAGGAAGTGGCCTTGATGTTTGCGCCGGAACACCCTCTGCACTGATTTTTGTGTCCCCTGAGGAGAATTTCCTGATTGGTGCTCTGGCTGCTTCTACGTTATGATTACCAATCCTCAGTGACGACTGACTGACAGAAACTTTGTCTGTCATCTCCAGTCTAATAGAGGGTATAGGGGGCGACCGGCTTCGACGCAGGTCGCGAAGCCTTCGGTGCATGCAGAGCTGCGGTTTGCTCTTAAAACTGGTCGCAGATTCATAATTGCCAACGACAGCAATTACGCCCTCGCTGCTTAAGCAGTGAGCCCTCTGCCCGGATTTGTTCGTGGATCCGGAGTCGAAAGACGCGCGGAGGGTCATAAAACACGGAATCGGGTTTGTTCTAGTCTGTGGAACCGATCCTAAACTAAAGCAGAATCGCCGTAGCATCATCCTGTTTGTCGGAGGGTGGCGCGGTTAAAGCCAATAGACAAACTACGCATGTAGATCCGGTGGTCTAGGTACTGCGGACGCGGGTTCAATTCCCGCCGCCTCCACCAATGAAGTTAAGTAAGCCCCTGATATTATGGGGCTTTATTTTTTTATCTTGGCCGCATTTCTTTCACAATATGAAAGCGGTCTTTAATCGTTGCCATTCACACTAAGGTATGCTTTAATTTGATCGCATTCAACTAAAGACAGCTTTCAATGACACGCATCACTGGGACCTACTCAATTTCCACGACACTGGGCGAGTCGGTGCGCGCCTTCGTGCCCCACGCCTTGCCGCCAGCTGAGCCAGCCCTGTCGCCCGAGGTGTTCACTGACCTCAATCGGCAGGCAGAACTGGCGCTTGCGCGTTTAGCGGGTGTGTCAGGGTTGGTGCCGTCGGCAGATTGGTTGCTGTACAGCGCCATCCGCAAAGAAGCCCTGCTTACGTCACAGATCGAGGGCACGCAGGCCACGCTGACCGACTTGTTCGATGAAGAAGCAGGCTTCAAAGTCAGCAACACCGACGACGTGGAAGAAGTGACCAACTACCTGCGTGCATTCCGCTGGACACAGGAGCAACTGCGCGATCCGAAAGGGCTGCCCATCAGTGTACGGCTGTTGTGCGAGGTGCATCGACGCCTGCTGGATGGAGCGCGCGGCGCAGGTAAACAACCCGGGGAGTTGCGTCGGTCGCAAAACTGGATTGGTGGAACACGGCCCGGCAATGCGGTTTTCGTACCGCCGCCGCCGGAGCACATATCAACCCTGCTGGCCGACATGGAGCGCTTCATCCATGACGAAGCGAAGGACCTGCCACCGATGGTCAAGGTGGCGCTCATCCACGCGCAGTTTGAAACCATCCATCCGTTTCTTGACGGCAACGGGCGCATTGGCCGCCTCCTGATCGCGGCGCTGTTTGAACACTGGGGGTTGCTGTCCGAGCCTTTGATGTACCTCAGCGGCTACCTAAAGCAACACCAGACGGAGTATTACCGTCGCCTATCGGCTATCCGCACAGATGGGGATTGGGAGTCTTGGGTGATCTTCTTTCTGGAAGGTGTCGCTACAGCCGCTGGCGATGCGGAAAAAAACATCATCGAGGTCGCCAGTCTGGTGGCTACAGATCGCAGGCGCTTGCTGCAATCCGCCAAGGCAGGCCCGGCCAGCTACCGGCTGTTCGAGATGTTGCCGATGATGCCGCGCTTCACCATTGAACGCGTCAGAAAGCAGCTGGACACCAGCTTTCCCACAGCAACGGCGGCCGTAAAACTTCTGGAAGATCTGGGCGTCGTGACGGAGATGACCGGGCAGAAAAAGAACCGGAGTTACAGCTACCAGGCCTACGTTGAACTGCTCTCTCGGTGAGAAACACCCGCAGGCCCGCAGCTGGCCGCGTCCTACCTTTGGTTTTCGGTTGACGCTGGCGCTGTCCACTGCAAGCCAAGTCAATTTTAACGGGTGTGCGGCTACTCCAGGTGCCACTTGCGTTTATGAGGCTCAGCCATATACCCCTCGTTTGAGGAGTCCACTGCCACTAACCGCGTAGCGGTGTCAGCAGCTTCACTAACTCTACAAATTCGCTGGGGCGGACTTCCACATTGGCTGGAACAGGCCCTGCCCCTGAAAATAGCGGCGGATTGTCGGGTAGGACGGCAGCGTCACAACCTGCCCCCGCAGGGCGGCCTGCAGGTTGTAGTAGTGCAATTGGGCGGTCCAGCCTGGATGCTCCCGGTATGGGGTTTACCCCCCCCCAGCCCCTCACGCTACGTGACCATCAGCGCCTCTAAAACCATCAATATCCCTGACCGTACTCACGCGCGGCCAGTTGTTTCTGATTGCGGTGAACGACTTCCATTTTGGTCTCCTTCCAAATTTCCCGATCAGGAAATAGCAGACCGAATCATGCCCTAACCGCACTAAACATTCCCGATCGGGAAATATCGCTTGCACTTAGTCCGGTTTTGACTGACAATTTCCCGAACAGGAAACTGAGTCAGCCATGCCATTCATTCGATCACCTCAACAACTCGGCGATGCACTGCGTGGAGCTCGCAAACAACTCGGGCTGACCCAGCCCCAGTTGGCGCTGGCAGCTGGGGTGGGCGTGCGCTTCATTGTCGACCTTGAAGCAGGCAAGCCCACCTTGCGGCTGGAAAATGTGCTGAGGGTCATTGATGCTCTGGGTGGTGAGCTTCAGTTGAGTGGATTGCCATCCGCTGCTTCCGACGCTCAACGAGAGGATGACGGCCATGGCGCATGAACTGGAAGTCTGGCTTTTCGCCGATCGTGTCGGCACGTTGGCGCTGGTCGATGGGCGGCTAAGCTTTTGCTACGCTCCCAGTTGGCTGACTCACAAAGACGCCATTGCCTTGTCCGCCTCGCTGCCCCTGCAAACGGAGCCGTTAGACGACCGCAAAACGCGCCCCTTTTTTGCGGGTCTTCTACCCGAAGGGCAAATGCGCCGCTTGATTGCGCAGCAGTTCAGGTGTCTGACCAGAACGACTTTGCGCTGCTGGACCACATCGGTGGCGAATGTGCCGGGGCTGTGACCTTCCTTGAGCCGGGGCAGACTATGCCTGTTTCGACAGGCGGCGATGACGTTCAATGGCTGAGCGACGCGGAAGTCGTGGTCATCCTGGATGAATTACCGCGTCACCCCATGTTGGCAGGAAAAGATGGCTTGCGGCTTTCTTTGGCTGGTGCTCAAGACAAACTTCCGGTGGTGTTTGGTGGTGCGTGCATCGGGCTGCCCCTCAATGGCACGCCTAGTTCCCACATCCTGAAATCGTCATCAATTCGTGTTGAATGATACGCAGATTCAAGACAGGGTAGTTGACCTTCATCTCATGAAATACTTTACTTAATCCGCAGTCATCGCTAACATGCCGCGCTTATGTTTTCCGCTAAAACCAACAGTCTGCATCTTACCAAAGTGACCGGCCCTGGTGATCGCCTGGAAGGTCCGGTTGATCTTGCTGCTTGGAGTCGTCTGGCGGCGGCGATGGCAGAAGTGAAATCGGTGCAGGCAGATCTGGATTTGCAGCGAAATGGTTCAGTCGTATTGGCAGACGGATTTATAGAGGTTTCTGGACAAATTCGCTGTGAGCGTTGCCTGGGAAACATGCCTTTATCTTTAAAGGTGCCCGTGCATAGCGGTCTGGCTGAAACCGAAGAGATGGTCAGCACGTTGGATCCGGATCTGGACATCGTGTTGGCCGATAGGGGGGTTGTGGCACTGCAGGTGTGGTTGGAAGACGAGGTTCTGCTGGCTTTGCCCATGATTCCGCGTTGTGCGGAGTGGCAATCCGGCACTTGTCCGGTATCCGGACTGGAAGCATTTATTATTGTTGATTAATGGAGATTTGAGACATGGCCGTACCACAAAGTAAAACTTCCCATTCACGTCGTAATATGCGTCGTGCCCATGATTTTCTGGTAACCGTCAACCGCTCGGTCTGTGCGAATTGTGGCGCTGCCAAATTACCTCATCACGTTTGCCCCGAGTGCGGATTCTACAAGGGCCGTGAAATGGTCAAGAAGTCTGTGGAAGCCTGAGTGACTTGCTGAACCGGCACAACGTGAGCTTGTTCTCATGCCGCATATAGCGGTGGACGCCATGAGCGGAGACAGTGGCCCCTCGACGGTAATCCCTGCCATCAAGGATCTGCTGCAAAATTATCCCGATGTCACTTTTCATCTGGTCGGGGACAGTCATATCCTGAAAAGTGAATTGCAACGCATGCACCTTCAGGATTCGGAGCAGGTGAAAATCCACCATGCCAGTCAGGTGATAGGTATGGATGAGGCACCTTCCCAGGCATTGCGGGGTAAACGCGATTCATCCATGCACATAGCCATTGCCCTGGTTCGCGACGGACATGCCGATGCAGTGGTCAGTGCGGGTAACACTGGTGCCTTGATGGCTATGGGTAAAGTATTTTTGCGGACTATTCCGGGTATTGATCGTCCGGCGATTGCCGCCTTCCTGCCTACTACCACAGGACGGTTTTTGGCCCTGGATTTAGGTGCCAATGTGGATTGTCACCCTGAACATCTGCTTCAGTTCGCGGTCATGGGCTCGATTCTCGCCGAACGGGTGATGGGTGTGGCCAAACCACGTGTCGGCCTGCTCAATATCGGGTCCGAAGAAATCAAGGGTAATGAGCAGGTCAAGGAAGCTTCTTTGCTGCTGCGTGCGGCACGACTCAACTTCATTGGTAATGTCGAAGGTTCGGACATTTATCGCGGCGTTGCAGATGTGGTCGTTTGTGATGGTTTTGTGGGGAATGTCGCGCTGAAAACTTCAGAAGGACTGGCCAGCATGATCAGTCACGAGTTGCGCGCCAGCTATACGCAAGGGATTTATGGAAAACTGGCTTATCTGGTCAATCGGCCCATCTTGCAGCGACTCAGAAAGCGTCTGGATTCCCGGCAGTATAACGGGGCGACCTTGCTGGGCCTGAATGGGATTGTCATTAAAAGTCATGGTAATGCCGATCGCTACGCCTTTGCGCGGGCGGTGGAAGTCGGCATTGCCGAGGCCAAGCACCGGCTGACCCTGCATATTGCTGAAGTCATTCAGGAAAACCTCAACCCTGTGGTGCGAAACAGCGCGTGAATCCCATTTATAGTCGTATTGCCGCTACTGGCGGATATCTGCCCGAGCGCGTCATGCATAATGCCGATCTCGAACAGATGGTAGACACCAGTGATGCCTGGATTTTTGAGCGTACCGGTATTCGTTCGCGGCATATCGCTGCAGAAAACGAAAAAACCGTTGACATGGCCGAGCACGCCGCCCGGCAAGCCTTACGGGATGCGGATATTCAGGCAGAAGACCTGGATCTCATACTGGTCGCGACTACCACGCCCGATCAGATTTTTCCCAGTACGGCCTGTCTGTTGCAAGCCCGACTGGGTAATCGTGGCGCGCCGGCCTTTGACGTGCAGGCAGTATGTACCGGTTTCATTTATGCTCTGGCTACGGCTGATCAGTTTATTCGCAGTGGTACGGTAAGAACGGCCCTGGTAGTCGGGGTGGAAAGCATGTCCCGCATTGTCGACTGGACCGATCGTTCGACCTGCATTTTGTTTGGAGACGGAGCGGGCGCGGTGGTCTTACGTGCAGATTCGACACCCGGTATCATTTCTACGCATATTCATGCCGATGGAGCCTATGCCGAATTACTGCAGGTTCCGGAAGGCCGCGATCAATTGACCATGCAGGGTAATGCTGTTTTCCGTATGGCCGTGCGCACGCTGGGGGATATTGTTCAGGAAACTCTGGCAGAAAACCAAATGGGTGCAGAGGATATTGACTGGTTGGTACCCCATCAGGCCAACATCCGCATCATCCAGGCTACGGCCGATAAATTGAATATGCCCATGGATCGGGTAGTGACGACGGTGGAACATCATGGTAATACTTCTGCAGCATCGGTGCCTTTGGCACTGGATGATGCAGCCAGGCGGGGATGCTTCAAGGCCGGGCAAAATCTTCTGCTGGAAGCCTTCGGCGGTGGTTTTACCTGGGGTTCGGCGTTGTTGCGTTGGGCTTGAAGTTTATGTTGCCCACGGGCATCAACTGACAGTTTGCTTTAGGAGGAGTTTCGATTGCACGGCTCTATCGCCTTTGTGTTTCCCGGTCAGGGTTCCCAGTCTGTTCAAATGCTTGCCGATCTGGCTTCTACCCATCCTCTGGTCCAGGAGGTTTTTGCAGAAGCTTCTGCCGTATTGGGAGAAGATCTCTGGGCTCTCAGTCAGAATGGTCCTGTTGAAAAACTCAACCAGACCCGCTGGACGCAGCCCCTGATGCTGGCTGCCGGATATGCGGTGTACCGGGTGTGGGAGGAAGAGGGCGGTGCTTATCCTGATTTTGTCGCCGGGCATTCCCTGGGTGAATATACGGCGCTGGTAGTCGCCGACGCGCTGGATTATGCCGATGCGGTTCGCCTGGTGGCCGAACGTGGTCGTTTGATGCAGGAAGCGGTACCGGAGGGGGCCGGTGCAATGGCTGCGGTCATTGGTCTGGCGGATGATGATCTCAAGCGGCTCTGTGCCCAGGAATCTCAGGATAATGTCCTCTCTGCCGCGAACTTTAACGCGCCCGGACAGGTCGTGGTGGCTGGCGAAACCGCCGCAGTGGAAAGACTGGTTGAAGCGGCCCGATCTGCCGGTGCCAAACGGGTCGTTCTGTTGCCGGTCAGTGTCCCCAGTCACTGCAGTTTGATGACTGAAGCGGCTCAACAATTTGCCACAGTGCTGGAGTCGGTCACTTTCCGCGCCCCGAAGGCCATGCTGATCCACAATGCTGACGTGCTGAGTCATACCACGCCCGATAGTATTCGTGCCGTTCTGGCCAAGCAATTATACAGTCCGGTACGCTGGACCGAGACCATTCGTTATCTGGCGCGCCAGGGTGCCCTGACCTTTGTGGAAATGGGACCAGGACGGGTTTTATCCGGTCTTGGCAAGCGGATTGAACCTTCTTTGACCATGCTGCATGTAGAAGATGGTAAAAGCCTCAAGGCTGCTCTGGAGCTGGTTTGATGGGAAGCACACTGGAAAATCAGGTCGCGCTGGTTACCGGAGGCCGTCGCGGTATTGGTCAGGAAGTAGCCCGGGTGCTCGGCAATGAAGGCGCCCTGGTCATTGCTACAGCAACCACCAGCAAGGGGGCTGAGGCCATTTCTGCAAATTTTCAGGCCAGCGGCATCCAAGGACACGGGGTTGTTCTGGATGTCACGGATGATGTGGCGATGGATGCCTGCCTGAAAAAAATTCAAAGTGAGCATGCCGCGCCCAGCATTCTGATTAACAATGCAGGAATCACTCGGGACCAGTTACTGTTGCGCATGAAAGATGAAGACTGGGATGCGGTGATGGCAACCAATTTGCGCGCCGTTTATCGCCTCAGCAAAATTTGTTTGCGCGATATGCTAAAGGCGCGTTTTGGCCGTATAATCAACATAACTTCGGTGGTTGGCAGCATGGGTAATGCCGGACAAAGTAATTACGCGGCGGCCAAGGCGGGTGTAGCGGGTTTTACCCGCGCCCTGGCCAGAGAAGTGGCTGGCCGTCAGGTGACAGTCAATTGTGTGGCTCCCGGTTTTATCAGTACCGATATGACCGAAGGTTTAAGTGAGGCCCATAAGGAAGCGCTTTTACAGCAAATTCCAGCAGGTCGCCTGGGTAGTGTCGACGATGTGGCGGGGGCTGTGGCTTATCTGTCCAGCCCGCAAGCCGGTTATATCACCGGACAAATTCTTCATGTCAATGGTGGCATGTGGATGGGATAAGGTAACGTTGGCTTTACAGGACTGCACCCCTGTGGTCCAATCTCGCCGACAATAATTTTTAACCAGCAAAGGAGTTTCTCCCAAATGGAAAATGTGGCAGAACGAGTAAAGAAAGTAGTAGTCGAGCAGTTGGGTGTCAATGAAGATGAAGTGACCAATGAGGCTTCCTTTGTGGATGACCTGGGCGCCGATTCTTTGGACACCGTGGAACTGGTCATGGCCCTCGAAGAAGAATTCGACTGTGAAATTCCTGATGAAGAAGCTGAAAAAATTGCTACCGTGCAGCAGGCTATTGATTATGTATCCTCTCACATGCCCGCCAAGGATGCCTGAGACATAGTCTATTTCAGGAACATGAGGAGAACCGACCGTTGAAAAGACGCGTTGTCATTACAGGGCTGGGTATAGTTTCCCCTGTGGGGATAGGTATATCTGCGGCTTGGGATGCCATTGTGCGGGGACGTAGTGGTATTGGTCGCGTCACACGTTTTGATCCTGCCCCTTATAGTTCGCAAATCGCCGGAGAAGTGCGCGGTTTTGATGTCACCCAATACATTCCCAGCAAAGATGCCAAAAAAATGGATTTGTTCATTCATTATGGCATTGTGGCAGCGATGGAAGCCATTGCAGATTCCGGCCTAAAAATCAGTCCGGATATTGCTGAACGGGTAGGTGTTTCGATTGGCAGCGGCATTGGTGGCTTGCCTGGTATTGAGTCCGAACACCAAATTGTTACGGATAGCGGCCCCAGACGTATTTCACCGTTTTTCATCCCGCGTTGTATTGTGAACATGGTCGCGGGACATATTTCCATTATGTATGGTGCCAAAGGCCCGAATATTGCCATGGCTACGGCCTGCTCCACGGGTACCCATTCCATCGGTGATGCCGCTCGGCTCATCGAATATGGGGACGCGGACGTCATGATCGCCGGCGGTGCCGAAGCCGCCATCAGCCCACTGGGCTTGGGTGGTTTTTCAGCATCTCGCGCTCTTTCGACCCGCAATGATGAGCCCGAAAAGGCGAGTCGGCCCTGGGATAAGGATCGTGATGGTTTTATCTTAGGTGAAGGTGCCGGTATCTTGGTCCTTGAAGAATATGAGTTTGCCATGCGGCGTGGTGCCCGTATTTATGGGGAGCTGGCTGGCTATGGTATGAGTTCCGACGCCTATCACATGACCCAGCCCGCAGCTGGCGGGGAGGGGGCAGCCCGGTGTATGCGTGTCGCACTGCATAATGCCGGTTTCCAGCCGGAACAGGTGGGTTATATCAATGCCCACGGCACTTCCACCCCTTTGGGCGATCGTGCCGAGACGGAAGCTGTGCATGCCGTATTTGGAGAGCATGCGCGGTCTTTAGCCATGAGTTCCACCAAATCCATGACTGGCCATTTGCTGGGTGCAGCGGGGGGGGTGGAGGCCGTATTTACCACGCTTGCCCTGCATCATGGCATATTGCCGCCGACCATCAATCTGGATACAGCGGATGAAGGCTGCGATCTGGACTATGTCCCCTTGCAAGCCCGCCAGCAAAGCGTAGATGTCGCTTTGAGCAATTCTTTCGGTTTTGGTGGTACCAACAGCACCCTCGTATTTCGCCGCCATAGCGACTAATCCGTTCAGTGCGCGTGCAGGCCGTGATGATGGATGGGGTCCCGCAACAATCGGGAGCCTGTCCGGCTGCTCTTGACCGCGCTTTTCATTATGGTGATGGTCTGTTTGAGACTGTCGCCATCATTCAGGGTAAACCCCTGTTCTGGGATGAGCATCTCCAGCGCCTTCAGGCGGGCGCGCAATTATTGCAGATGAATCTACCCGGACGATTGCCGTGGCTTGAAGATTTTCAGCAACTGCAAGAGCATGTTTCTTTACCCGATCGCTACGTTCTCAAATTGATTTTAAGTCGTGGTCCGGGAGGGGGTTATGCTATTCCCTGCAATGGCTCCGTCGCCCGTTATGTGTTTGCTTCGGACTGGCCAGAGCGCAGCGCAGCCTGTTGGCATCCGGGGATTCTCGCAGATATTTGCCCGGTTCCCCTGCTGACCGGAGCCCCTTATCTGACAGCGAAAACCCTGAATCGTCTGAATCAGGTCATGGCCCGTAATGCCTTGCCGCATGAATACGCCGAGGGCATTGTCCTCGATCAGCAGGGCTTTTTGCGCGAAGGGATTATGTCCAATTTATTCTGGGTTGCTGCGGGCGTGGTCCATACACCCTCACTGGAGGAGGGTGGTATTGCCGGAATCCAGCGTCAGGCGATTTTGAATTGGCTGCAGACATCGGGCATTCCCTGCCAAATCGGGGATTATCGGGCAGAAAGCCTGATCGAGGCCGAGGAAATTTTTTTCAGTAACAGTCTGATTGGTATCTGGCCGGTCAGGCGTTTTCAGGATCGTAACCTGGAGGGTAGCCAGGGTAAAATCAGTGCCAAAATACTGCAATGGCAGGCAACACTCGGGCTGGGTCCAACCTGATGCGGCGCATAATCCTGACTTTGCTGCTGGTTATTATTCTCGCTCCGCTGGGCTATTACGGTGTGACCATGTACTTGCCGCAATCTTTTCCCAAGCCGGGAAAGCAGGTCCCTATCCGGCTCGGTAGTGGCACATTGGAAAGTATTCAGATTTTGCACAAGGCGGGTGTTCTGCCTTATCCGCAGATGTTTCGTATGGCCTGGATATTGGCCGGTCGTCCAGTGCTGCAGGCGGGTCTATATGATTTTCAGGGTCATGTTTCGCAGGAGAATATTCTGCAACGTCTGATACATGGGCAATCCCGGCCACTCAATGTGGTCATTATCCCCGGTTGGAATTTGTCGCTGATTCTTCAGGAGTTGCGTTTAAAGTCTCCCTATGTGAACCTGCATGGACTTCCGACGGGCGATCAGGCCGCGCAACAACTGGCTGCCGCAGGAATCGGCGCCCAGGACAGTGCCGAAGGTTGGCTTTTCCCCGACAGTTATCGCTATGTTCCCGGGACTTCAGCGCTGAGTATCCTGAAGCGCGCCTATCATCGAATGAATGACAATTTACAGCATTTATGGTCACAACGTGCCCCCGGATTACCTTTAAAAAACCCCTATCAGGCGCTCATTCTGGCCTCTGTGGTGCAAAAGGAAGGAGCGCCTCCCGCACAACAGGCGCATATAGCAGCCGTGTTTTTGAATCGATTACGCCAGGGAATGCCACTGCAGTCAGATCCGACGGTGATTTATGCGCTGGGCAAGCACTATCAGGGGCATTTGACGCCGCAGGAAATGCACGTGCCCAGTGCGTATAATACTTATCTGCATGTAGGACTCCCGCCAACGCCTATAGCCATGCCCGGCTTAAGTAGTTTACAGGCAGTATTGCATCCGAGTGACAGCCACGACCTGTATTTTATTGCTCAGGGGAATGCCTACCATTATTCGACCAGCTACAAGCAACATATCGAGCAGATAAAACGCTATCTGCAACCTACTGCGAGGACGCTTTCATGACAGCTCAGGCATCCACTATTCAGAAATCCACGATCACGCCGGGAATGTTCATCACTCTGGAAGGCATTGAGGGCGCTGGCAAAAGCTCTGCCATACCAGTACTGGCGGCTTTTTGTGAAGCTCAGGGATTGAGCGTGGAGCGTACGCGCGAGCCGGGTGGTGGTCATTTGGGTGAAGCCTTGCGCAGCATATTTTTGAATCCGGAATTGGCCCTGGATGTGGAAGCGGAGTTACTTCTGCTTTATGCAGGGCGACGCGACCATTGGTTGAACCGGATTCAGCCGGCGCTGACGGACGGTAAGATCGTCCTTTGCGACCGTTATGAAGATTCCACCTATGCTTATCAAAGTGGGGGCAGGGGATTTCCTCAAGAGCGTATTGCCGAACTGGCGCGCTGGGCTGGCATTACCCGGGCACCGGATTTGACTTTCTGGTTTGATGTTAGCCCGGAACTCGGCGCCGCCCGTATTCGTGCCCGGCGGCCAGATCGTCTGGAACAGGAACAGACCCCATTTTTTACCAAAGCGCGGGCCGTGTTTGCCCAACGTCGGGCGGCCGAACCCCAGCGGATCATCCGCATTGATGCCTCAGCCCCCATGGATCAGGTGCATGCCGCGCTGGAGCAGGCCCTGGCTCCCCGTTTGCGTAAGCATTTTTCATGAAAACTTTTCAGCCAGATCCCCAATCCTGGCAACCCATCCAGGCCTTATTGGCCTCCGGATTACCGCAGGCCATGCTGGCAGTCGGTGAATCCGGTTCTCTGCTGCGTCTGCATCTCGATGCGCTGCAGGCCGCCACGTTGTGTTTCAAGCCGACTGACGAAGGGTTTGCCTGTGAACAATGCCGTTCGTGCAAACTGCTGGCGGAAGGCTCCCATCCGGATTTATGGGTAGCCGCCCCTGAGCCGGGTAAGCAGATAGCCATTGATACCTTGCGTCAGGCCATGGAATGGATTCAGTACACGCCGCAGGTCAGCAACTCGCGCTGGTTGCGCATAGATAATGCCGAAGCCATGACGGTGGCAGCCGCCAACGCCATTCTAAAGACCCTGGAAGAACCCCCCACCCGTGCGCACGTTGTTTTGCATAGTGAACAGGCTTCCCGTCTATTGCCTACCATTCGCTCCCGCCTGCAGCGCATTCCCCTGCCGGAAATGCAGATGGTGCAGTCCATACACTGGCTGCAACAGCAGGGAGTGGATGCAGAAAATAGCGGCACTTTGCTCCGTCAATTAGGCAATCGGCCCTTGCGCGCCCTGGAGCTTTGGGAGGCCGGTTGGCTGGAGCAGCGCCAGCAATGGATGCGCAGTTTGCTGGATTTGTCAGGGCAGGGGGTTGTGGCGACCCTGAAACTTGCGGAGCAATGGAGCAAAAGTTCGGATCTATTTCTGATCCGGGAGATGGTACTGAATGTCCTCGCCGATTTTATGCGTTTGCGACAGGGGCTGCTGGACAGAATCGCTGACCTGGACTATTTAGAAGAGTTGCGACTGAAAGCTCCGGATATTTCGGCGGAAGCGCTGCAGTCCAACCTGGATGGCTGGTTGCAACTGCCATTGACCCTGTCCCAAAACAGTAACGGGATGATGGTCATGGAAAAGTTGCTTTTGGACTGGCTGAAATTGTGGCCAAGGAGGAAAACCCATGGAATTCAAAACTGAGCCCAAACCGGGAGGTGCAGCTACTGCGTTGTCCGTAGTGTTGCGTGATCCCCAGGCCGTACAGCGTTGCTTTATGTCTGCTATCAAGGGTGGCGGATTACTGGTTGAAACGCCTAATCTTCTCCCCATGGGGACCGAAGTCCTGCTGATGATTACCCTGCCAGACAGCCAACCCCGTGCCCCGGTGATGGGTAAGGTTATCTGGGTCACCCCCGTGGAAAACCGCGATGGTCGGCCACCTGCTATTGGCGTCCAGTTTCAGAATGATCGCTCAGGGGTGCTCACGCGCATTCAGAATGCCCTGTCTGGATTGCCCACCCATGGTGATGCGGTGCTGAGTTTTTGACGGGGTTTTCTTCAGCTTTTCAGTGTCAGGATTTGCAGTTGCGGGTACCAAGATTTCCGGTCATTGCTCTTTGAGCAAGGTCTGGGTTACACTTCGCAGCCTCAGGAGAGGTGACCGAGCGGCCGAAGGTGCAGCACTGGAAATGCTGTGTACTCCAAAAGGGTACCGTGGGTTCGAATCCCACCCTCTCCGCCAAAAAATAATATAAGAATCTGATTTATATCAAAAATAATTTTTTCAAAGTTAGTTGATCTTGCCTCTGATCTTACTCGGTGAAAATTCTTCTTTGTACATTCCTATTAACCTTTTCAGCTTCAGCTTTCAGCCGGACATGCGTGTGGTCCATACAGGCATTGAGCGGGCGCAATGGCAACTCAGACTCTCAGAAGCATCGGTTGAAGCGATAGGCAACTCATCCCGGTATTCCTGAGGGGAATTGCCGTTGACTCCATTGGGAGGTTCGAAAAACTTGCTTTCCTGACGGATATTAGCTTCAAGAATCAGGATTCAGGACATTTTCCTACGGATTTTGTAGTAAGCGGTATTTTTCATGGCCATATTTCCATGATTTTCTGAATTACAGGCATACTGCTGCCCTGATTGGCCCCTTTTCGAGAAAGGCTAGGTGTTTGATGTTGTAGTTCACGACCATCATGGCCATCGCGGCGAGGCTTGCACGTACCTGGCCGATGGCCCGAATACGCTTGCCACCCATTTGCTCCATGTCTGCAAAGACGTGTTCTACCCGCGCCCGTACTTTGGCGATGTTGTGGTTTCGCCGCTGCTGGCATTCAGAGAGAGGATGGTTACGGCTTCCCGGGTATCCGCAAAGAAGCCATCACCAGCCCCCGTTGCTGTTGTCCGCCATATACCGGAGCACGAAACATGCAGGTCAGACTCAGATTTACCTGACGCCCATGCATGCCGCACACAAAAAGGTAGAACGCGGAATCGAGAATATTCGCAGAAGGTTACGGATGGTTCGGCAGACTGCGGAACAGTACATTGGGCGCTCACATTGGACGCTTCTCGTCAGCTACATTACCGCGCAAATTACCCAAAAACTATGGACCCCACCGGGGGGCCTTTCCAGCCCTTGGCGGGCCGTAACTGCTTTTTCTAGATTAATGTAAAACTGAAAAGTGGTTGTGGTTAGGCGGAGCCGCAATTACCTGCCGCGTCGCTTAATCTTCGTGCATCGATATTCAGTGGCGTAGTCGCTCATTTATGTCGATCATGGTCTTTAGCGTCTCCGAGAGGAATATTACTGGTATTTTTGTGTTTCAACCGTAGAGTAAACCTCCATCAGCGAAGAAAACCAAATTCTATCGAATGAATAATGTCAGTTCAGCGGAGGTGGGCACCCAATTTGGGTTGACGGGGCCGACATCTTTCGCTCAAACTGATCCGATATGGAAACTTTAAGTAGGTAATGGTTGATCTGTTGCCTGTATTAGTTCATTCTTTTTCTGAGCGAAATTCCGCCGTCCTTCCGAGAGTAACTGCGCTCTGATGAACCGCCACCTAAAACCACTATAAAATATGTTCAATGTTTACAAATGAGCATAAGGAGAAATATTTTAAATTTATAGAAACATATTTCTGGTATTGTCTGCTGGTGGAGCTTTCTCCAATGAAACCATGGTTAGGAAAATATTTATATGCTTATATTTCTATGGCTAACTTATGTTGTGCTTTCCATAATTACTTCAATAAAAGTTGTTCTGAACAAGCGTAACCCATTGGCCGCTGCATTATGGTTGGTCATTATATGGCTGGCTCCCTATTTAGGGGTTTTCTTTTATTTTATGTTAGGGATCAATCGCGTCAAACGCAAAGCGGTTGGAATGCGGAAGGGATTGCACCGGTACAACCATCCTACTTTGGAAAAGTTCATTGTAACCGAAGGCAAACTAGATGTTCATGAAATCTCTTCGTATTACATTCCTCTAGCAAAATCCATTCATAGGCTTGCAGAACAAAGCCTGATTGATGGAAACGATATTGAGCCATTATTTACTGGTAATACGGCCTATAATGCCATGTTAGAAGCTATTGCTAATTCAAAAAAATCTATCGTGCTAATGACATATATTTTTCATGCTGATGGCATTGGAGTGAAATTTATTTCTGAATTGCGTCAAGCTCACGCTCGTGGCGTTGTAATTCGCGTGCTACTGGATGGAGTGATGGCACATCTTACACGTCCATCTGTAGTTCATGCACTCCGTAATGCAGGCATTCCTTTTGCGTTATTCAACTCACCATTGTTGGCTCGCCAGTTTATTTTCCTAAATTTACGGAGTCACAGGAAGATCTGTGTTGTAGATGGTCGCATCGGATTTACTGGAGGATTCAATATACATCGCGATTATTGGTCGTCCAACCCGGATGAAGCGGTGCACCAGGACACGCATTTTCGGGTTACTGGACCAATAGTGGCGCAACTGTCAACGGTGTTTGTGAATGAGTGGCTTTACAGCTCCGGGGAGACTTTGCGTGGCGAACCATGGTTTTTAGAGGAAGATGAAATCCCGCATGAAGGTAGAGTGCTGGCGCGTGGCATTGCTGCTGGACCGAATGAACAGCAGGAACGCTTGCGAGGTTCCTATCTCACCGCGCTGAACGTGGCACAAAAATCGGTCAAAATCATGTCACCGTATTTCATCCCTGATGAGGTGTTGATTGCAGCGATTGGTGATGCTATTAATCGTCAGGTTGAAGTGGACATTTTTATCCCCAGAAACAACAGTAAAATATTACTAGCAGCCACTATGGGAACCATCAACGAGATCCTTGGGCATGGCGCACGCCTATGGTTATGTCCTCCACCTTTTAACCATTCTAAGCTGATGATAGTGGATGATCAATGGTTATTAATGGGTTCTGGTAACTGGGATGAACGCAGTCTTCGGCTTAATTTTGAATTCAATGTTGAATGCTATAATGCGCTGCTCGTCAATAAAATAAATACGTTATTCCGCACGCATCAAAATTCCGCAACACAGTTTACTTATGCCGAATACTTGAAACGGCCATTTCACCATCGGCTATTTGATGGTTGCACACGCATATTTTCCCCATTTTTATGATGCAGTTTATTACAATGAGATGAACATCTCCTTCCACTATTAAGCTTATCGCCATGCATCACAGGCCGAATATCAGGTAGCAACCCCGGCTTCTATCATCAGTGCATAGGAAATACCTGCCCATATCCGTATGGGTGCATTTTGTGCGATACCCGTTTGATGGCGATGGTATCGGCCGTTTTGAAGCCTCTTTCGTGTATGTCCCGAGCCAGCCTTTAGGGTTCTTATGACATTATCCGAACAGCAGCAATGCCATAAGTTTTAAAAATCCGCACAGCGCGGGCGGTCCCAACACCATGGGTATGCAGGAACAGCATGATCTCCCTGATTACTTTCTGGTCTGCCCAGGTGGTAACCATCTGTTCCCGGCGAATGGGTCCGATCCCTATCAGACTTTTGGTTCCTTCTGGCGCGTGTTGCCAGAAAATAGGCGGGGTTGCTGTTGCGTAAACCGGCGAGGGATCCAGTCATCAGAATCAATTCCGGTACTGAATACTCTCATTGGTATAGCCATGTGAATCTCCTTTCTCAGCAGACAAACAAGTCGGAATGGCTTCCGGTAAACCAGAAGCCATTCCAGATCGCTCAGGAAATGGTGATCCTCTTCCGCTTGGCGGATTCCGTTTTTGGCAGTACCAATTCAAGTACACCATCTTTAAAGGTCGCCTTTACCTGATCACTATTGATATCCACCGGAAGTTGAATCGTCCGGGAAAACTCGCCGTAATGCCGTTCACGATATACATAGTTCGCGTCTTTTTCCGTTTTCTCCTCTTGTTTCACACCACCAAGATAAACTTGGTTACCATGCACCTGGATATCCAGATCGTTCTTTTCAACACCGGGTATTTCAGCTTTGAGAATAAAGGCTCCTCGCTACTTGGAGTGGATACGAGGGTACGGTAGTCTTAGGGCATTGCTGATCTAGGGAAGGTTAATGATGGACGAAGACAAGCTGTTTACC
>NZ_JACKYY010000022.1:0-44082 GCF_015100075.1 Acidithiobacillus sp. HP-11 | reverse complement strand
GCGTGCAACTGAAACAGCTTACTCGATTGGTGATAGGCCAACTAATGATCAATCATATGAAGTTTATGGTGAGTCGTCTGTGCGGTAGGGCACATATGTGACTCGGGCAGATGAAGGGACGCCCCTATTTGGGCCCCATTAGGCTGTTTCATGAGTCATGCCATTATTTTCTCACGTCGTTTTTTTGTACGTTATGATCGCCGTGGCACAATCCAAGACCGGTTATCTCGTTGAAATAAAAATTATCTGATGTAGAGCATAGACATATCGAAATACCGGCTTTCATGACTCCTGGCAGAAAGGCCTCCCCACTTAAGCCAACTCCGCCACAGCCAGATTCAAGGGCCGCACTATCTTCCAGCGTGCCGCAACCTGGCACTCTGCTGAATTATCCTTCTCAACCAACCTTCGATCCCTTATGCCTCCTTAAAATACCGATACAGCATCTTTAAAATAAAAAACAGTAAAAGATTATATAATTTACCAGATTGATTATTAACGCATTAAATAAGTTTATGTTTGAATTTCATGGTTTTTGCTTGTACTAGAATAGTTTTCTGATTGCGGAATATTTATTTTTAAACTATATTCAAGTTCCTTGGATTATATAAAGTTGCGGGAGGGAATCATGCTTTACTGGGCTTTAGTGTTTTTTATCGTAGCGTTGGTCGCTGGAATGTTAGGCTTCTTCGGAATTGCAGGTGCTGCAGCATCAATTGCTAAAATTCTCTTTGTGATATTTATCATTCTATTTTTGGTGGCACTTGTAACGGGAAGGCGAAGACTGTGACTATACAGATACTCGTTGGGCACTGCTTAGTGTTTAGGCGTCCCTTCAACCGAAAGTCCTAGAATATTATGTTTTAAAGGGTGAATCCACATGACTGGCATTTTCTTGTAAGGTCATGCTTCTTCAGGTTGTCGGCTGTTGGCGACAACCTGAACTTACTAAAAATTACTTAAAGCTTTAAATATTTCTATCATTGACATTAAAGATGCATAATTTTCTTTAATCGTGGATTTTATTGGCGGAGCGTCAGTTGATTAATTTTAATGGTTTTTTTAACAATTCGACATGTTTTATTATCAACGTGATCACGAATATAAAATATTGACCTATGATTCATTCATGCGTAGTAAGGAGGAAATGATGAAAATATCAAAACTGTTTCTGGTGATACCGCCATTATTCGGAATAGCTCTTGCCGGTTGTTCAGCTGTTTCTCAAGGACCCCAGGGGGGACACTCCGTTTCCTGGTATTTGCATCATCAGAAAAAAATGTCGCAGGAAGTAGACTGGTGTAAAAACAGTGCAGGCCGAGACAAGTTGGAATCCTGCAAAAATGCTGAAAAAGCCTCTGGTAATGCATTGTCCTATAACGCTAAAAAAACCCTACATAGTTTCGGTAAAGACTTGTCTTGAGGTGTGTTGATGGCAAAGGAGAAATTATCCATGAATGCATGGAAAACGATGAAGACGTTCACGCTGACAATCGCTTCCAGGCGAATTCACTTCATAACTCACGCCAAGGATTGTTGCAGATGAATTATAACCAAGGCACCTCTCTGCGCAATAACTGGGCGGTTCTGGTACCAAGTCTGGCACTATCGTATCTCTCTTTGTCAAGCTGACCTAGCTTTTTTGCTGCAACTATTAGAAAAATCAAAATTTACATGTGTTATTTTTGAAAGGAGCCTCTTCAAAATCTAATGCAATAGCTTTAGTGGCGAGTTTTGAGAACGTGATGGCCAGTAGACCGAATGACCGCTTCCGCTGCAATATAGCCTTTCAGCCCGCCTGCCACAGAGTGTGGCAAACTCAACCTGCCGGAGTCGTTACCAGCGGATTCTGGTCGTTACGCCGCATGCACGTCGTATCGTTGAATCTTATTGAGAACTGCCTGCATCGCGTGGCGCGTCACGGCGAGATCGTAATCGGTTTGCAGGCCCACCCAGAAACCGTCGCTCATCCCGAAAAACCGGGACAGCCGCAGCCCGGTATCCGGGGTAACGGCCCGCTTTCCCATCACGATCTCCCCGATACGGCGCTGCGGGACGCCGATTTCCTTGGCTAGACGATACTGGGTGATGCCCATCGGCTTCAGAAAGTCTTCCAGCAAGATCTCGCCGGGGTGAATGGGGGCAGACCGACCTTCGCGCAGATTCGCCACATCGGAAAAATCCATCTTTTCGATCTCGTCCACACGAATGCTCACGATATACCTCCATCCATCAGTGATAATCCACGATCTCCACGTCCCAGGCGTTGCTGTCGCGCCATACGAAGCAAATCCGCCACTGGTCATTGATGCGCATGCTCCATTGGCCGCTCCGATCGCCGGAGAGCTTCTCCAGGCGGTTGCCTGGCGGTACAGCCAGATCTTCGATCCGGCCGGCGCGATGCAACTGTGCCAGTTTCCGCTGCGCCATCCGCAATAATTCCGTTCCAAAGCGGCGCACTTTCAGGCCAGCGAAGACTGCGGCGGTTTGCTTGTCCGCAAAGCTCATGATCATCGGTGAATGCTAACGCGATCCGATAGTAGCGTCAAATAACGATGTCTGTTAGTCCCGCACTTCTCAGTTTCCAAACTGGACCGCAGGAAACAGCGCCGTCTGATGGCTGGCCCAGACTGGAAGCGGTCATTCAGCAGCTGAAAGAAAATGAACCCCGAGGGAGCTATCTGGTTGACTGTGCCAATCATATCCTTCCACATGCCGGAAATTATGGCTGGTCTCTATTGAGGCGTTTCATGTGTCTTCGCCCCTGAACCGGAGGATGTTTTTCAAGGTGTGAGCGACAGTCGTCGGTCTTATTGCCGACCAATCCGGCTTCCAGCAGTAACCAGAAGCCATCAGCTTCGCCGGTGGCGTATTCACAACGCGCCAAGTAATGAATGGCGCGATCCGATGAATAGCACTATATTATTCCGACATGACGACAAATAGGCAAAAGAAAGAGATCGTCATGGCATATGATGGCACATGCGATAAAAGAGCAGATAAGGCCCCTTACAGAGCCAGGCTCTTCGTCTGATTGAGTGGCAGGGGGCAGAATGCTGTGGAGCACTCGCGCCCTGAATAGGAGTTTGATGATAGTCCCGGAAGATCTGTCTCTCTCTCGTTAGGACTTGGTTCCGCCGAAGGGGTGGATCATGTGACTTTCACAGTGGAGGAAAAACGCCTGGATCTGCATATCAACTTTCCCAAGGACAGTCGCTTAACTTGCCCCGTCTGTGGTGGGGCGTGAGTAGTATATGACACCCGTGCACACTTGGCGGCACATGGATTTCTTCCAGCATGAAGCCTATCTCCATGCTCACGTACCTCGTGTGAAGTGCCCGGAGCATAGTGTTCATCAGATATCTGTTTCCTTGGCACGGAAAGGCTCACATTTCACCCTGCTCTTCGAAGCGCTGATCATGACCCTGGTGCGGGAAAGCCGGTATTGACGGCAGACCGCATGGCCGGCGAGACCGACACGCTCCTGTGGCGAGTGATTGACCATTATGTGCCCGAAGCTCGTGCGGCGGTGGATATGGCCAATGTCCATGCTGTCAGCGTCGATGAAACCAGCAGTCGGCGCGGTCATGGCTACATCACGCTATTCATTGATCTGAATGCCCGGCGACTCTTGTTGTTGTTTGCTACTCCCGGCAAGGATGCCAAGACCTTTGAGAAAATCTCCGGAGATCTACAGGTCCATGGAGGTAGCGCGGAAGCGATTACCAATATGGGCACCGGCCTCTCGCCGGCCGTCCAGAAAGAGGCTGCCGAGCACCTGCCCAATGCTGAGATCACCTTCGATCGTTTTAACCTCATGAATCTCGTCAATGAGGCCGTAGTTGTCGTACGCAAGGGGGAAGTCCTCACTCTGCTCGACCTCGTAAAGACCCGATGGCACTGGCTCAAAAATGATAGCAACCTCAAGGTTGAGCAGAAAAAAAAGCTGCAGAACTCACTCAAAAAAGACCAGAACCTCAAAACGGCACAGGCCTACCAGTTTTGGCTGACCTTTCAGGATATATTCACGGTCAAGAATCGCCACCAGGGCGCCACCGCGCGCAAGGTCTGGATCGAAAACATCAAGAACAGCGGTCTATCGCCTATGGTCAAGGTCGTCTACACCATCATGAATCACTGGGTCGGCGTACTCCGATGGTTCGAAAGCCAGATCACCAACGGAATTCTCGAAGGCTTCAACAGCCTTATCCAATCCGCCAAGACTCGGCGGGGCTATCGCACCTACAAGACGTTTATCAACACGGCTTGCCTCATTTTGGATAAGCCGGATCTCAGGCTATCCACTTAAAATGACGAAGAATCTGGATGCGTTCCCCAATTTCATTATTTCCGGCTTGAACATCGCCGTGCCGAATCCAGGGAGCCTGACGGCCACATTAAACCCTGGCACGGCTTACCTGAACGGTACCCGCGTCATTATCGCTTCTCAGGCAGCTTTCACCAACACTTACCCTCCCAGCAGTGCTATCTATGTCAGCGTCAACAACGCGGGATCGGTGAACTACTCCGCTGGATCATCCGCGCCCAGCGGATACGTGCTTATTGCGCAGGTGACCAGCAATTCTAGTAATATCACGTCCGTTCAACCGCTGCTGCTGCCCCTAAAAGTAACCCCCGAGCATTTCCGCGCGATCGGAAACGGCGAGGCCAACGACGCGCCAGCGTTTGTCGCGGCACTGGAATTCCTTGTTTCCATAGGGGGAGGTGTTCTGCATCTAAGGGCCGTTCGATACAATCTTGGGACTAACTTTATAACCACAAATGGGACTAACTCATTGGTCCCGCTGCCCATTCTGTCAACCTCTGGGCCATACATAGACATCGTCATCTCCGGTGACTTCACGGTTCGTGCAGCGGGGGCCGTAGCTCCGAACTCAGGAACCGTGCTTTTATCTCAAGCCACAGGAAGCGGCACGCTACCGTCCTTAATAGGAGCAGTGGCCCAAAACTCGGGCACCCCGTCCTGGACAAACTTGGGCATCCACTTCAAAAAAATCAAGTTTCAGACGCAGACCAACGGTGGCGTCATAGGCGCAAACCTTTACTCATGTGTGAACGGCTCGTTTGAAGATGTCACGGCGGACATAAACTCCAAACCTGGCGGCTTCGTCCCACCCACAATTATCTCCACGGGCTTGATCCTTCCTGGCCCGGGTAATTTTGGAATATCCTACGCGGAAAAGTTCTACATAACCGGGTATTATTACGGCCTGCAGCATGCTTCCCACGCGCGGCTCAACGGACTCATCCAAAATTGTGTATCCGCAATAACGATTCCTGAGTCATACAGCCATATCGCTTCATACCAGCGTGTGACAACACAGGGGTGCTCGTATTCGATTTTCTGCGGCGCAGCATCAGGAAAGGCAACAGAGGAAAACTCCATATGCGGAGTGTTAGACATCGAGCGCGATACATCGTTTCCATTCGTTGATGATATTCATGTCGCATTCGGAGCGTCGCTAAATGGCTCTCTTATTTACAATGTGGCAGCCGATAATATGTCGTTTATAAGCATCGCTGGGCCAGGTTCGAATAACCTTATGCTGTTCAGCGCGGCAATGGGGCAATATGTTACGCCGTTAGCAAAAATTATAGTTACATCTAAAAGTATTACCGTAACCCCCACCGCAAATAACACGGAGGTTTACCCTGAAAACTTGCCTGTACCGATAACGGTAACCGTGGAGCCGGGGAAGTACATTGGGCAAAGCGTCACGGTTTATGGCCATTATTCGGGCAATGTCACAGTGGCTTCGAATGTTACTTCTGGAGAACCGGCCTTTTATTTACCAAACAACGTAGCTGTTTATACTTACATAATGCAGGGTGGAAACGGAAGCGCCCAGAATATCAAGCTCATCTGGAACGGGGGGGCGTGGAATGCTTATACACAAGGGTCTCTGTTCCTGAACACCGTGTCCGTTACCGCCAATTTTTCTATCGCTGGCACTGGCGGCGGTTCCATCGTCATGACTCCCCCTTTACAGGGAGTCTTCAAGGTAGTCAGTTTTATGCTTACTGGCTACATGAACAACACAGCAACGGCGCAAACGCAAAGGTTCCCAACCGTGTTTACCCAGATCCCTATTATATTAGGCAATAATACCGGCATAAATCCGACACTATCCACCAACGGAATCACGTGGCCCGTCAGCATGACGGCGGCGGCCAGCGGCAACATCATAATCGGGGGGCAGTAATCTCGAGTGCGCCAACAGGTGTATCCGCCGTCTCAAATCGCGCATCGTGCGCCGCCGCCTCATCAAACAGGATTCACCATGGCCTCCCGGATTTCTGCAGTAGGTACCTGCAGCAAATAGCATCCTCTGTCCGCTACAACCCGGGTTAAAAAACCCGAACGGCATCCGAGACAGCAAACTCCATGGCCCACATAAGAGGCTTCTTTGGCCTGAACCTTAAGTTATTCATCGACACGGACATACACCATCGTCGTCATGGTAATCTCCTGAAAATAACTTATATCGATGCCTCCACCTGTGTGAAAGAGGATTCGATACCTGGCATATTGTGGTCGAGTTGCTGCCTTATATCCGGCCTTTGATGCAGCGCAATCAGCCTGCTAGCCATGAAGGAATCCGCCGGAAGAACTCCTCATTTGCGATACATTTATCTCAATACGGCAGATCCACAAACCGCTTCACAGCACCCGCCACGGTAAATTTGTTCTCAGCCCCCAGTAGCGTTGTCGCTGAGTTTTTAGTCATTCTCAAATAATCTAGACAATGCGATTACGGACTTCTGCTCTGGATATGCCGAACTATACCGCCACCTACAGGGGATGGTGAGGAGGCCACCCACCTAAACTTCAGCCATAATAAGAAAGGCATTATATTCTACTGATCCCGTGTTTCTCCATAAAACGATATAGCGTGACACGAGAGATGCCAAGTTGGGTCGCCGCCCGTGTGACGCTGCCCCGGTTGTGGCCTAGCGCGGTGCGAATGGTGTTAATTTCCATTTTGTCGCGCGCCTCGCTCAGAGTAGTAACCGAGCGGGTCGAGAAGCTGTTTCTTCGATCTAGTCCCAGATCGACAGGGGAGATAAGGGACTTATCACACATTACCATGGCTCCGCGTACCCGATTGACCAACTCGCGGACATTACCCGGCCAATCGTAGTGGTTCATGATGTACAGAGCATCTTCGCTGAACCCTTTGACCCTGCACCCTTTTTCGTCGGCGAAGTGGCGGAAGATATATTGGGCCAACAGGGGCACGTCCCCGATACGTTCGCGTAAGGCGGGCATTTTAATCTGCAGGACATTGAGACGATAGTAGAGATCCTCGCGGAAGCGGCCCTCGTGCACAGCCTTTTCCAGATTGACGTGTGTGGCCGCAAGCACCCGCACATCTACGTTAATGTCTTCTTCACCACCTACCCTCTGTATGGTTTTTTCCTGCAGGAAACGTAGAAGGTTAGCCTGAAGTTCCATAGGCAGATCGCCAATTTCATCGAGGAAGAGGGTGCCGCCGGAAGCGACCTCGATGCGGCCGATTTTGCGCTGGTGGGCGCCTGTGAACGAGCCCTTTTCGTGACCGAAGAGCTCGGACTGGATGAGGTTCGCGGACAATGCCCCACAGTTCATGGCCACGAAAGGGCCACCGGCCTGCGGGGAGCGTCTGTGAATGGCTTGCGCGGCCAGTTCCTTGCCCGTGCCGCTTTCTCCGGTAATCAGCACGGGAGCCACCACCCCGGCCACTTTGCGAATACGCTTAAACACTTTTTGCAGCTGTGGGCTGGTGCCGACCATTTCACTTTCGCCATTGTTGCGCACCTCCCGTTCTTCGAGCGAGAACGTGTCCGCGATGATCTTTGCCATCCCCAAGGCATGTCCAAGTGTGTGCAGCAACCGGTTGGGATCAATGGGCAGGGTGTGGTAGTCGTAAAACGTGCTACCGATCAGCTCACGCAAGGGGAGTAAGTCCATGGCCTCCCTAGGGAGCAAGGCGATCCAGTGGATTTGCTCGGCCTTGGCGATGACGGATACCAAGCGCCGGTCATTATCAATGATAGCTTGATGATCTAGAGCGACGATCCCCACTTTAAAATCTGCTGTGGCCAAGAGTCGTTGCAGGTCACTGATATCCTCTGCGTACTGCAGATGCCATCCTTCGCTGCATAAACGCACCGCGCACGGTCCTATAGCCCGCTTCGCACCGAAATACAGTAGTGGGCGACTGGCATCAAGGGTGCCCACTCCGCAAAGTTGACTGCGTGACATATTAACTCCATCCCGTCATCTATGTATCGCGAAACCATAATACGAGCGCCGTGTTTATAACACTATAGTATTCCTAATAAAATGATACTATCGGTGAACGTCATTCCCGCCCTTAGTCTGCAGCTGCCGATCTTGAGAGTGGAAAGGCCGGGGCTACCACACGGCAAGACATTGGCTATTTCACCCACTGAGGGCTCAAAATTCAAACATCTCCTTATATTCTAGTGTAATGTTACATGCTTTTTACTGTGTAAGCGGCTGTTACGCGAATGACCTTTTGCAGCATGTCGCGGGGCACTTGTGCACCACGCTATCGCGTACATCTGCAAACTCGGCTTGGATTGCGGATGACATAGTCGGCTCCATGATTATAGGTTCTGCCAGTGACGCTTGTACCAAGAAATCGTCATCGCCAACCCATCGTCAAGTGGAATCATAGGTATCCATCCGAGACTATAATAGGCTTTGGAAATATCCAGGTACTTAATAGAGGGCGTGGTTTTTATTGGACCAGAAAAAACGGGGGTCAGCGCTTTTCCACCGAACATTTTGCTGGCTACGGTTACAAGAGCTTTTGTGGAGATAGGCTGTCCTGATCCAAAGTTGAAAGCCTCTCCTGCCTCCGAGTCAAGATGTTCCGCTACAGCAATATATGCTCTGGCCATGTCACTGATATGCAGACAGTCGATCTGTGAGGATCCATCATCGCGCGTACCAAAATCATAAGGTGCACTGGTGATCATGTTGGATATAGCCCTCGGAACAATACGGCTGAAGTTGGTGTCACCAGGGCCATAGGTATTCATGAACCGGCAGCACGCAGCTTTCATCCCATATACGCTTGCATAGGTTCTGACTGCCACATCTCCAGCAACTTTGGATGGCGCATAAATGTTTTGCGCACTAAGAGGCGGGTGACCTTCAGTGATCGCATGGTCCGTGCTGGTCGCTCCGTAATAGGCCCCGCTGGACGCAAAGACCAGACGGTCGACACACCCGGAGGTTCTGATCGCTTCCAAAACGGTATAGGTTCCCTCAGTATTGACGCTCAGTGTTTCAAAGGGCAGTACGTTACTTATAGGGACAATGGGCTGGGCAGCAAGATGAAACACCGTATTGATCTCGAATCGTTGCAGTGTCTGACGCAATAAATCAATATCACGAATGTCCCCCTGTATATAATTCACCTGCGGAGCAATGTTGGCTAAGACAAGATAGGAGTTTTTTGGTAACCAACGATCAAGTATGTACACTCGCGCGCCAAGAGCCAGCAGGCTTTCGCACAGATGTGAGCCACCAAACCCAGATCCACCGGTTACCAGACACTGTCGTCCAAGCCAAAAGTTGCTCATTTTACTGACCCTCGTGCTGGTATCCGGTTTTCATAAGGTTACGATAGAAACGAATCGTCGTTTTGATAGATTCCAGAAAATCTGACTGAGGTGCGAAGGCAGTCGCATTCTGGAGTTTTTCCCCATTCAGATGTTGTTTTGTGATGGCACGTACGGGAGATGTACTCGCACGTACTTTAATCGCAATGCCATTTTCAATAATGGTGTCGGCACGTTCCTGGTCAAATTCCCTTTCCACCTCGGCAGCTTGTTCAACGATGGCTTTTAGCATCAAAGGGGTTGACATATAGGTCCCTCCTGCCAGGTTATACACTTCTCCACGACACCCCTTGGAGTGGGCGACTAAAAGGATGGCACGGATTAGGTCGTCGACGTAAAGGTAATCTCGATGGTGTTCGATGGCATCAAAATAAAGTTCTGGCGCTTGAGGCTCCTCATTGGCGAAAATGCTGACCATAGCTTTTGGCAGTAAGCGGTAACCAATATTAAAATCCCATGGACCATATATGTTACACATTCTCAGGGTTACCGTAGGGATACCAAATGCTTCATGATAGGTTCGGGAGAAAACATCTGCGGCTAGTTTGGCTGAGTCATAGATCCCGATTCCATGCAGGGGAGTGAGATGTTCGAAATAGGAATCCCCCTCCATTTCTCCGTAAACCTTGTCAGTAGAAGACAAGAAAACCATATTTACTTTATAGGGAGCCACGCGACAGGCTTCGAGTATATTAACCCAACCCATCGTATTAGCCATGATGGTCTCTTGCGGTGCGAAAACCGCTTTTTCGACAACCGTTGCGTAGGCGGCAAAGTGGAAAATATAGTGGAATCGGCCCTCTGAAACAATTTTATTCATAGCTTCGGCGTCAGTCACATCTGCCTCTTGAACAAGCACTTTGGATCGCAGTTGCATAGAGGCACAGTTCAATATGGAATCGCGGGTAGGATCAATGTTGATATCCACAACGGTAACATTGGCGCCATACTCCACCAAGTGCTTTACAAGGTGTCCACCCAAAAAGCCAAACCCACCAGTCACTAATATATTCTTAGCTTCAAAATATTCATTGGGGAGTTGCTGCGGTAGTATTGAAATTTTATTTTGCGTGTACATGCTCGTTATTCTCCAAGTGCTGCGTTTGTGCGTGGATAAGCTTCGTTACTCACACCTCGACCAATGTTTTGCTTTCGAAGACGTACCGAGTCAAGATAGTATGTGTCTAATAATTTTGAGAAAAACATGCTATGAACCATTCTTTTTTTCTAATGTGTGTTTGTGCGCCATATCATATAAGTTTCGCACATTAAGTAGAATGAACTTCTCACGTTCACTATATGAAGAAAACGGTTTATTTAATAACCGGCGCAGCCAAAATAACGTCTTTTTATTCCTTTCCGTGCACACCGCACGGTGCCGAACATAAAACCACGGATTCTGTATGGCTTCTTCAAATCTTGTATATTCAGGAATCTCTAACCGAAAAACCTCTTCCATTCTTTGTGTTTCAGTCAGGACAAAATGCGGTTCAACTTCCTGAGGGGACATGAACCATCCCATACGCTCTACTAACGGTGACTCAAAACTAAGAAATCGTACCAGCCATACAGACAATATCAATCCAGAAAGTAATGGAATATACCAGAAGAAAAGCCCGATTTTTGGTATACCGAGAATATATTGGACTGCAGCAGTATCCATGGAGAAGACATAATCAATAACCAGCACTGACAGCACCACACCTAAAATACTGACCCAGCCAAACTGCGCAGCTGATTCACTCCATGTGAGATGTCGGTCATCGCGAACCTGTTCTCCCCAGTGCAGTTTTTTTCCACGAGCCCAATACAAAATTATGAGGGTAAATTGAGCCATATAGATCGGCGCCATCATGATGCTCAGAATGAAGTAAAGAAGATAGGACCAAATCATCTTTACGATACCGCCGAAAAGATGTGCTGTACCATTCTTGACGTTGTATAATATGGGAAGCAACATTTTCATGAAAATTGAAAATGCCAAGAATCCCAAAGAGAAAAGAAAAAAAATACGGTATTTGTACATCACAAGGACACTGATCATTGGATGCTTAAAAATATAGATCAAACCGAATAATGCCATTGAGAAGAAAATCCATCCAAGAATTGGATTTACGTAGTTAATAGCACTGGTAAAAAGTCTTGCCTTATACAGCGTATTGATACGCGTAGACATAAAGAATCGAAAGTACAACATACTTCCGTACATCCAGCGAGTTTCACGTTTCATATCATCAATCAGGTTTGTCGGCAGCTCCTCGTAGCCCTCAATCTGCGGTAGTGACCATATTTCATAACCAGAACCAGCCATCAGTGCCGCTTCTATATAATCGTGTGAAATAGGTTTTCCACTAGCGAATGGCCCTTTGGCACGCAAGGATGGAAGCATGCAGTTGTCCATAAAAGCTTTTGTGCGGATAATGGCATTATGACCATAATAATAGCCATGCCCCATGTAAAAATAGTTTTGTCCATAAAATCCTATTTTTAGTGTCAACGCCGAGATGAATCGACTAATCCTGGCGTGCAATGTTTTACGTAGAACCATTGAAAGATAGCATTGAACAATACCAATTCTTGGATTCCCGTCCATGATTCGAGTAAGTTTAACCAACGATTCACCGGGCATAATACTATCAGCATCTAGCATTATCATGTAATTATAATTATGACCCCATCTCCGGCAAAAGTCAGTCACATTACCAGACTTTGAATTACTATTCACACGGCGATGGCGGTATACAAATCGTCCCCCTGGATATTTTTCGATAAGTTTATGAACAACCCACTCTTCTTGAATAAAGCTTTCAACTTTTTTACTATCGGACAATATGAAGAAATCAAATCGTGATGACTCTTCAGGAAATTGAGCGCACAAATCCGTCCAGCTGGCTGCAATTGCCGCCCCGACTCGCCTAGGATCTTCGTTATAAATAGGACATATAATTGCTACGTGAGTGCTCGGATTAATGATTTTTACCGCACTATGTAACGGATGATAAGGATCTTTATCGATGCCCCGTAGAGACACAACAAAACCGAAAAACATGCCAACGAAATAGGTCATACCCAGATAACCAAGACTGAAATAAGCCAGCAGAAATGGTCCATATATCCATGGTGAGAAGTGGTACATGAGCATGAACAGATAAGTAATATAAGTCATAATTGAAATCAGGGCGAAAGACAACAACCGACTGATTGTTACCCGTTTTTTTGATGCCCGTTCCCATTCTGGATGATTACTTTCAGGATAGTGCATGACGCAACACCATGTGTGCTATTGAGTCTCTGGGAAATGGCGTACTGATTAGCAGATTATGGTGGGCCGTCTTCTGGACTATTATTTCGATGGAACAACTCGCAGTTGCAAATTCATCGATTATATTGTACAAATCTGACCATGATTTTATTTTTCCGGCGATGAACCATAGCGTCTCATTATCAGACACACCAGGTATTCTCATCTGTTGCAGATAATTTGCTTTTTCTTCCTGTGTCATTTTCATAAATTATAACCCCTTCGCTATGCCAATAGGATAAGCAGCACTGAACAAAATAGAAGTAATCTGTTGGAGACGAACGCTAGGCGCATTAGCTACATAAATGACGCTTCCGTTTTGGATGGGAAACTGTTGTGCTGCCCGCAGACCCGATACATGATCCCAGGCGAATCGGTAGATTACTTTGTGAGACGGCGAGAGCACATAAACAGAGCGGCCTTGAGCCGTAGGGCCAATACCGCCCGCTTTGGCCAGAGTTTGTGCCAAGGTGGGTGTGAAGCCAAAGGAAAGTAGACCACTCTGAGTGAGACCCGGTCCAAGGCAGTTCGCCCGTACCAGTGTGCGATGTGTCAGTATCACCCGATCCCCAGGGGCGAGCGGCACGTGGTGCATCAGCGAGGCTCTTATGGAAAGTGTGTGGGGCTCCCCATTTTGCACTACAACAACTTCGTTAGCCTGCAAACTATGACCATAATTCCGTCCGGTGCTTCTGTATCCACCTGCGCGGGTGATAGCTTCTGCCAATGTAATTCCAGCATTCTGCCAATTCAGAATAGTTGGTTTTGCGGCTGAACCTGTCACGACGACATGCTGACCACGATTTTTTATCATATGCACACGTATTTCTGGTGACTGAAAACGGCGTAACCGTTCCACCAGATAATCCAAACGGTTATCCGCATCAGTAGTCGACAAGCCCCCGATTTCTGCCTCGCCGATATAAGGTAGGTTCACGAACCCGGTCTCATTAAGCGTGTACTGTCCCATATCTTCTTTACGTGGATTATGGTCACTTCCACCGCCTGAACCCAATCCTGTTTGAACGGGCATAGTCCAAAACGTGACACGCACTACATCGCCCGGCATAAGCCGTACCGCCACAGTTTCTAATCTCTTTTTTAGGGGATCTATTTCACGGATGGCCTTCAATTTTCTGTCTTCCAACTCTTTTCGCCAGAGTGTACGGGCGAACTTCGGGCTGACTGTGATTAGACGTACATTGGTATGTTTGGTCTGCGCGTGTATCTGGCTATCTGATGGACCTCCACTAGGGAGGTAGGCACAGCCGCTGAGCGCAGAAACAGCTACCAGAATGGCTGAGGCCGGCTTTTTAGTGGATTCCAACAGGTCCTTAATCATTTGATCACCAGGAAAAGAATAGAGGTAATAAGCAAAGTCCACCCGATCCATTCAATGCGATGAGGTAAGGTGGGATCCGGTGGCAAGGAAGGGCCGCTAATGTTTTCGATGTAATACTGGTGCTGAATAGCTGATTGTTGTGCTACCGCCAGCTGGCTGTATGCAGCCTTGACCAAATTTTCTGCTACTTGTACTGCGTTTTGTTTGTAAGTATAGGTGCCGTATCCTTTCGTCAGACCAGACACTCCATCAGTTGAAGCTTGAATATGGCTAATCTCTGACTGAATAGCCTCAGCGCTCGCCTGTAGGTTAACAATCTGATGGCTGCGTGGGGCTGCCCCTTCGATTACCTGCATGCGCGCCAGAATGATAGCTTTTTTGACCATCAAGCTATTCAATAAAGACATTTTTGACGTGTAGGCAATGTCTGGGCTTACGATGTGGTGCTGTACCTGATAACCAGATAGAGCGTCGATAGTCTGATGAAGGCGGTGTTTTGCGGCCTCTACAACTTTTTCATCAAAAGCTTCCGCTTTATGAAGCGCTTGCGTATTGAGCGCATTAATGGCCGACTGCCCTGCCTGCAAAACTGAACGATTTAATCTGTAGGACCCTTCTGGCGAGTAACTTATTGTAGATAACTCCATAATACCGCTCTTTTTATCAATTGTTATTCGTACCTGATGCCTATAATACTTCCAGAGGACAGTCTGTTTTGTAGAGAAGCCGTTCATTAAACCACCAAATCTTGATACAAAATCGCCATGTGAGAAAATATCTGCAAGATGCTTTTCATTTTGCGCCTGAAATCCCGTCCAGGAATGAATGTAGTGACTCAGGATGTAGTCGCCCTCGAGAGACTCACTGCCTGACTGTGACAATTGCAATGTCATGGTAGCCCTGTGCTGATGAGGCTGGTACACCACAATAGATGAACGGCTGACATACTCCGGCGCCGCAATTCCTGCAAAATATACTATCGAAAAAACATTTGGTACTGCGACTATCCAGAAAAATAATGGTCTTTTATAAAACGGCTTTTTCATTTTTAAGAGTATCCTTTGAGCTTTAAATTATGTGTCTGATCAAAGGAAATCATGGGTTTATCCATCTCATATATTGCATTTCCGTTTCCCATGGTGCGCCCCTGTAATGTGTTTATGCTTATTACTCCGTGACTATAATAAGCAAACGTCGCATACTTACAATCTTGGTAAGATGTGAAACAACGCCTAATTTCAAGTGCCGCTTGCCTTAGATTGCATCCGTCGGCTGGCCGTTTTTTTGCTGCTCTGTTTTTAGCGCGCAAAAATGTTGCGTCAAGGTTTCCTGTTGATATTTGTCGCTCAGCAAGTTATGTGCCACTTGTTGCAATGGCTTAGTTTGACAGCCTTTTCCAGAATGATTGCTCATTTTCTCAAGAGGTAGTGGAGGAAATATCCGGTCAATTTGTAACTAAATTTATACATAATACCTAGTTAAGTTAATTCACCATGAAAATAGCAGTTAAGTTTCATGTAGATATAATGCCAGAGAGATTTTTGCTTAATTTGTAATTAAACCCACACAAGGCGCCTGATTAAATCGGCTCGCCGCAAAATAAACAATTATTTATCATACAGGTACAATCTCAGAGGAATCTTTCGATTAATTTGTAAGGAAACTCATACACGAACTCTAATTTAATTGACTTAATACAATAATTATGGTTATTAATCATGCAGATACAACGTAATTTATGGCTGATCAGTATTGTGTCTCTGGTTTTTCTGGTGTGTTGAATAGTCCTTCTGGATGTGGACCGAGCAGACCATAAGAAATGCACTTGGAAATGCGAAGGAATATCGGCGGACTGCGGAAATGTGGCGCAACTTACTGGATTATATTTGGTATTTCGATATGCCCTACATCAGATAACTTTTATTTCATCGAGATAATCGGTCTTGGATTGTGCCACGGCGATCATAACGTACAAAAAAATGACGTGAGAAAATAATGGCATGACTCATGAAACAGCCTAATGGGGCCCAAATAGGGGCGTCCCTTCATCTGCCCGAGTCACATATGTGCCCTACCGCACAGACGACTCACCATAAACTTCATATGATTGATCATTAGTTGGCCTATCACCAATCGAGTAAGCTGTTTCAGTTGCACGCAGATCTGATGTGAAGTCGTAGATTAGAAAAAGTAGTAATCCACCGTCCATAAAGGAATTAGATTTTGTGCATTGGTAGGCAGCATGGGTTAAAAATATATAATTTTGGAGTTTAGCATGAAAATACCAGCCCGCCATTCGACCATGAAGGCCCCTAATTCCGTTCGCACGGCCGTTTTCCCTGTCGCCGGTATGGGCACAAGATTTCTACCCGCAACAAAAGCAACGGCTAAAGAAATGATGCCGATTGTAGACAAACCACTTATTCAATATGCGGTTGAGGAAGCTTTAGAAGCTGGATGTGACAGATTGGTTTTTGTCAGTGGCCGTGGTAAACGCGCCATTGCTGACCACTTCGACGTCGCTTTTGAATTGGAGTATGAGCTTGAGCGCTGCGGGAAAATGGAACTACTCGAAGAAGTGAGGAGTATTGTGCCGCGCGGAGTCAGTACGGTCTTTCTCCGACAACCTCACCCTTTGGGGTTAGGCGATGCAGTACTGATGACTCGAGATGTTGTTGGTGATCACCCCTTCGCCGTGCTACTCGCCGATGACCTCATCTTAGCCAAGAAACCCGTGCTAGCCCAGATGATTGAACAGTATGAACACTATCATGCGGCCATACTAGCCATTCAACATGTACCTCACAAAGAAACCAATAAATACGGCATTATTCAGTCCTGGGCGTGGGAAAATAGAATTCATCAGATATCGAATATTATAGAGAAACCCAACCCCGATGATGCACCATCTGATTTGGGTGTGGTGGGCAGATATATTTTACCTCCAAGAATATATGACTATTTAGAAAATTTACCTGCCGGAACGGGTGGCGAAATTCAACTCACCGATGGGATTGCGGCTCTATTACGAGAACGGCAAGTTCTTGGGTTCGAATTTGAAGGTCGAAGGTTTGATTGTGGTGATAAGCTTGGCTTTCTACAGGCCACGGTCGAGTATGGCTTACGTCACGCTGGCGTTGGAACATCCTTTGCTGAGTATTTGCACACGCTCGCAACGGATGGAATTTGTTCCTATATTGCAGACAAGCCAATAGCTCTACTGACACGCAAGAAAAAATCGCGAGTAGCGTAACAAAATTTTCTGTCATGTTGTTAATTCATAGGAAAAATGTCGCAGGAAGTAGGCTGATGTAAAAACAGTGCAAGCTCGAGACAAGTTGGAATCCTGCAAAAGTGCGGAACGAGCCTCTGGTGATGCATTGTCTTATAACGCTAGAAAAACCCTACATAGGGTCGGCAAAGCCTTGTCTTGAGGTGCTTTGATTCAAAGGAGAAATTATCATGAATGTATGGAAAACGATGAAGACGCTCACGCTGACAATGATCATGTTGACCCCTCTAGCCCTGGCCGGGTGCGGAGGCGGCCCTAGCGCTAAAGCCGAGTCAGCGCAGAATGATGCACGCGCTGCCCAGGAGACGGCCAATCGGGCCTTGGCGAAAACCGATGCGCTAGAGCATAAACAAAATGAAGCATTAAACCGGGCAGACGCTGCGCAACAGACGGCAAACCAGGCAGATCGGGCAGCGAGCGGTACTCAGTAAGCTGGAATAGAACGTCATGCTCGTTGAGTAAGATCCTGACGCCCTATCCGTTCCATGCTTACAGCAAACACAAGGAATAAACAATGCGTATTCAATATCCAAACTATGGGAAACAACTCGGCTGGATGGTTGCAGCTCTCTGTGTAGGGGCGGTACTGCCTTTAAATGGCTGCGTTGCTATTGCTGCAGCCGGTGCGGGAGCCGGTAGCGTCGCTGCTGTCAATGCCGGAATTCTGTCCGACTATCATGCCTATTATCCAAGGCCACTCGGAACGGTTCAGGCTGCCGTTCTGCAAGTCTTTTCGGAAATGCATATTACCTATGTGGGTAATGTGAAGAAAAATCCAGACAAATGGATCATTGATGGAAAAACGGCAGCAGGCACGGCTGTCAACGTCATTTTGAAATCTACGAGTCCAGGGGTTACCAAAGTGACGATGGGTGTTGGACTATTTGGCAATAAAGCGCTCTCCAGACAGTTTTTCTCGTTATTGAACCAGAAGCTGGGTGTCCAGGCTACCGTCAAGGCTCCATCTATTTGATGGTAGTTAAATGATAAGGGAGAGGTGGATGCAATTTTCAAAACTTACCGAAACCCCAAAGTTTTTGGGTGCTTGTATAGCGATTTTCATGTTGGGTACAGGAAGCGCTATTGCGTCAACAGGTAATGCGCCTGACAGCGTCGTGGCCAAGCTCAACATGGCGCTCATTCACTCCATGAAAATGGGACCATCCAGTAGCTATGAGAGTCGTTTTCACGCATTGTATCCCGAAATGATCCAAGCCTATGATTTTCCAAAAATCGCGCACTACAGCCTGGGGACCGCGTGGGATAAGCTGTCTGCTCCGGAAAAGAAGCAGTTTGTGCAGGCACTGACCCATTATTCTGTGGCAAATTATGCCGCGCATTTCACCCATTACGCCGGTCAAAAGTTTAGCAGCCCCGTCTCCAAGAGCGTGCTTGGCCACCGAATGATGGTCAGCACTACGTTGAAGTCCGGCAATGGCGGTAAAAACAATACGTTTGATTATCTGCTCAGCCAAAACCATGGCCAATGGAAAATTATCAATGTAATGACAGACGGCGTCAGCAACCTGGCGATGCAGAAAGCCGAATTTACGGGTGCTCTGAACAAAGGCGGGATCCATGCACTGATGAATGGCATCAATAAACGCTCGGAAATGTTGGCCCACGCAGCGCGATAATAGCTCCGTTCATTGGATGAATAGCGCTATCCATAAAGGAGATTATGATGAATAAAACACAGGTGAAAGGTCGGGTAAAACAGGTCAAAGGTACTGTCAAAGAAGTCGCCGGTAAAATTACCGGAAATGCTCAACAAGAGGCTGAAGGTGAAGTCACAAAGAAAGCAGGAGAATTACAGGAAAAATGGGGTAAATTCAAAAAGAAGCTATCCGATTAAATGTTTTCTCGTCCTCTCTTGATTGAGAAAATTATTCCATGAGTAACTACTGGAGTTTAAGATTATGAGTAACAATCCTATTATTGCCATCAATCAGTCAAAAGTAGCCAATCGACCGGAAAGTTATGAAACCATGATGAAGGTTGGGCCTAAGGTTTGTATCACTACGGCCTCGCATCCCGGGTTTTTAGGTTTTGAACAATTATTGCAGACGGGCATTCATCCCATGGCCGGAAGATATGGTGGTGGCGCTGTAGATATGCATGAAACCCTGAATCCTATTTCCATGTTTCAGTACACCGCATGGAAAGACGTGAAGTCGCATGAAGAGATGCATCATGAAAACTTCAAGGAAATTTTTGAATTATGTGGAAGCTGCCTGGATATGGTCATAGAGGGGCCATGGGAACCCTACTATGAAGTCATTCGTTCCGATCTCCCCCTGATTATGGGTATGACCGATATCCCTGCAGTTTTAGGAAAGTCTTTCGCAGAGCAGAAGCCCGTGCCTAAAGTAGCATTATCGGCAAAGCGGAGTATTGCCATTGGTGACCATTGGGTGATGGACGGGCATGAGGAAGCTTTTGAAAAAGGGGCCATAGAGACGCTCACCTGGATGAAAGAAAATGTTCCGGGCATGATCGGCTGGATGATCATGAAACAGTTTGGCGTTTCTGCCATAGGATCCTTTCAGTTTGACCCCAAAGGGATGCTGAAGGCCACACTGGGCGCCAATCCACCGGAGTACAATACCAACTATGGCAGTCAGGTGCCTGATAAGCCACTGATTCCGGGACAGAAGCCAACGCAGTACTTGGTGCATATGGAATTGGAGTCTCCTGAACATGCACATATGGGCATAGCCCATGCGATGCTGGATTACGAGTTGCGGCAGATTCACAATGAGGGCGTACTTGCTCATTTGGATAAGGGGCCTTACTACATGCTTTTTGAGCCCATGATGGAACAGGGACAATGGCGTAAAAAATTAGTAATTTAATGGCAAGCTGGAAAAGATCTGTCATTTTCACTTACAGATCTGAACTTTTCAAAAACAGCCCCTGGGGAATTGCTTCGTAATGGGTAATGATGGGGCTGTTCATCATGGTCATTTAAATTGAATGACAGGTATTGGATAATGCTTGCCAATAAATATAAAAAGATAATTTTCTTTATCAATACTTTTGCGAGCTAATATTACTCGCTTTATTGATCACGTGGAGTGCGTATGAATCTTAATAAAATAGAAAAAATAATCCACATTTGCATCGATTCATTTTCGGAGATTTCCATATTAAGCATTCCCGTGCTTATTTATTTGTTTTTTATTGTGATAAGAATCTATTCTGGGAATTTTACTGAAATTGCCTTAGAAATGTCTTTGATGTCTATTATTTACTATTCTGATTCGGTGTTAATTGCAAAACGCATTAATCATAATACATGGAATGTTGCAATTAATGTTATATTGATAGTCCTGATCATATTTGCATCTTCATTGTTTACTTTGGAGCTTCTTGCCAACGGGACTAAAACAGCGGCATTAGTGTTTCAAAAAAAATCGGGGGCTTATGTCGACATGCAAATTGCTAATATTATTCTTATTATTGGTGGGTTTATTGCTAACCTTGTATTACGCATCGTTGTGAGGATTCAGGGAAATGTAGTCGGAGAGTAATAAAGATGATGAACATTACATTTGATGATACTTATGAAAATAGTACTGTCCTATTATTTGTAAGCCGTATCCTTTTCTATGGCGCCAATAGATTAATCAAAAAAATCGTAGTCGATTCATTTGGGCTGATTGTTAATCATGGTGGCCATATATGAGAAATGCGGGTTTATTGTCTGTCACCACAAAAAATATTAATGCATTAAAATATGTTTTATTAATAGTTGTGATTCTATGTCTTGCGAGTATGCTCTTGGCTAGAGCTTCGGGATCTTCAGTGTATCAATTTGAAGATAATATTCACCACTTGAATACTTCGAATCAGAAGTTGGGAAGTTTTACGATAAATCTAGGTGAAAGAATTATCGCACCCATCAATATCCACAAAAATAATCTGTTTATAAGCGCTGGAAGCTCACAACCTCAACAAGGAAAGGTCGTCATGGTTGATGGGAAAAATGGTCGGGTAATTTGGTCCACAAAATTACCTAATATCAGCATGACAGAACCTATTGTTACACGACATTTGGTCATTATTGGAATGGGTGGAAAACGTATGTTTGCGGTAAATAAAGGTTATTCTTGCCGTTCACCCTATCTGCATGGAGTGATAGCGCTTCACAGGAAAACAGGCCATATTGCCTGGGAACATTTGACCCGCTGTCAAGTTATGCCAACACCTGCGTATGTAAATCACGAAATCCTTGGCCCTGATGGCGGTGGTCATTTCTTTTCTTTGAACGAGAAAACGGGTCATATTCTATGGAAAACAGCAATTAGTGGTTGGTCAGCAATGTCTTCACCTCTGCATGCACAGAATCAGCTTTATTTTGGGACTGATAATTCATTTACAGACAAAAATTATTTTTATGATATCGATTGGCGAACTCATAAGGTGGTATGGTCACAAAATCTTTCTCATGCTCAAAATCTCGCTGAAGCATCTCCAGTCCTCTCGCATGGAATTGTTTATACAGCATATATGCGAAATCCACCATATGGTATGTTACAGATTATCAACCATCTCTGGCGACATGAAAAGATGAAATACTTCACCTTTCAGGTTGTTGGTATGCAGGCAAAAACAGGTGATGTGATCTTTAATAAAACCATTTATACAAAGAGACTGCCTCCTAAAGCCTGGATACATCAACGTCTACTGGATGAAAAGTACTATTGGTCCAATTGGACTATTGCTGCCATTCGTAGAGTGGCGCATTTTTTAGACATCCCCGTTCATTTTTGCAAGATGTCCAATCATGATCCGGAAAAGGCAGGAATTTATGATCCTCCACTCACTGCCTGGCATCGTACTATCTTTATAGAGCCTCGGATAACTCATATACTATATGCTTTGAGGGTTGGTACTGGGCGTTTACTTTGGTCCGTTGATACCGGAGAAGATGTCAGCAATCCTAATATTTATAACGGTAAATTGTATTTAGTGAACAGTCACGGTGTATTGTTTGTGATTAACCCAAACAATGGAAGGGTTTTATTTAAAAGACATCTTTCTGCTGGGTCTCCTGGACCAGCAGATGTTTTGCTCAGTAGAAACCATTTAGTTGTGGGAGGATCTTCTGGGAAGGTTGTCTCCGTAAAAACGGGATTATGAGTTTATATTAATGAAACCTATTCATATGCAAGCTATGAGGATAACACACCGAATAAGGCGTATCATTTATCAGTATTTCTTGCGCCAGCACCTGAAACAGTGAGTGATGCAACCAAGTTCACGACAATAGCGCCACCCGTATCTGGGATGTCCTCCATCCAAGAATGTTAAAGCGAGATTCTGAACGACCTCCAGGTAAAAAAACAGCTGCGTCTCAGCAATTGACACTGTTGCAGTGAAGACGTAATGGATGCCTCCCCCTTACCAGGATGGCAGCGCGACGATTCATAAGAGCCACTACTTGATCCGGACGGCATTAAGCAGCCAATGCGGAACGAATCAGCCTAAAAGAAAAGGAGAACTCATCATGCAGACAACAGCTCAAGAAATGAATTTTAAAAACTGCCCAACCGCTTTCATTAGCGGAAACATCCAACTAGCCAATCTGTTGCGCTTGAATGATAATTTTCTGGTAACATAGTTTATCAGTGATCCATAACCAGGCATCTTTTTCATAGACTTTACTTTGTATATTTTGAGTAAATCTTTTATATATTTGGGGCCTCTCCCTAATCTCAGGGAGGTGGCAACGTATAAAGCTTTCGCAGGTTGTTGCAAAATCCCAAACCTGATGGAAGTCATCAGGATCTGGAAGCATATTCCTAAACTTGGCCTCAGCTCTACGTGTATCTTGCAGCACTTTGGGTTCTCTGACCTCTTCAGAGATCATGAATAATTTTATTTTCTTAAGTGATTGCAGTCGAAAGCTTGACCATCTAGCAAGCCATACTGACAAGGCCATCCCACCCAGCACGGGAAAATACCAAACAAGCAAACTGTATGGATGAACCCAACCGGACGATAGAGTGTATAGAAGCGCCTTTTCTGCCGATGGTATATGCTTGACGTAGTACACCAGAGCTACCCAGGCTGATAGACCGAAAATGGAAACTTTGCCGAAATAGGTCCACGAATCTTTCAAAGACAACGCAGTATCGCCACGATCCTGCGCTCCCCAGCTCACAGATTTTCCACGAATCCATTGCCAAAAAAACAAGCTGATGTAGATCATCATGATGGGCGACCACAAAAAGCTAAATACCGTTTCCAATACGACAGACCAAAGTAGTTTATCCTTGCCACCATAATGTGTGGCTCTCTTTGAATCAATATGAAACATCACCGCCATAATTCTGGGTAGAAATAAAAAAACCAGACTCGAAGCAAGAAGCATGCCAGCAGGAACTTTAAGCATTTTTAGCCCTACGACAGAAATACGAACAACCCCCATAAAGTGGAGGACGCCATAAGCTGATACAAAAAGAAAAGCAAACCAGAGCGGGGCAGAAAAATAAGCCATTACCCCATTGATGAGAGTTTCGCGATGTAATCCCTGCACTCCGCGCAAAAACCAGAAACGGATATGTTGAAGATTTCCCATCATCCATCGTCGCTCTCGGATCAGAAAACCAAGCATGTTGGCGGGAATTTCTTCATAGCTTCCAGATAGTTCAGGAAGAAACCAAACCTCATATCCAGCACGGCCTAATGCTACAGCTTCAATTATGTCATGAGAAAGCGGCTTTCCGCCCCAAGGTTTTTTTCCTTTCAGCTGCGGTAAAATGGCATATCTCATAAACGGTTTTACCCTGATCATGGCATTGTGCCCTATGTAAATGGCATGCCCCATATACATAGCCTGCATGCTATAGGAAAAAACGGAACCATACAGATGGGATGCGAATTGTTGCATCCGTCCGAAAACAGTCTCTCTGAACACAGGGCGAGGATTACTTTGCAATATACCGATACGCGGATTGCCAACCATACCTTGCAACAAAGTCACTATAGCTTCTCCATCCATGACGCTGTCGGCATCCATCACCAGTGCGAATGGATACTCAGACCCATACCGCCGGAAAAAGTCTGTGACATTACCCAGTTTGGCATTACTGTTGACTGGTCGGGAGCGATAGAAAAACTGATGAGATTGAAAAAGGTTGCGTAGTCGGTAAATCGAAGCCAATTCCGTAATCCGGTAACCTGCTTTACGACTATCTGACAAAAGATGAAAATCGAATAAGGGTAGATAAGCTGGATAGTTTTCTGCAAGAGATCGATAGCATGCAGCCATCCCTGCCGCCACTCTTGAAACATCTTCATGGTAAACCGGGAAGAGCACTGCCACACGATCATTTTCTGTAGGCATTTCCAGATGGTTCATCGGATGCCATGGGTTTCCTTTTGGCCCACGTCGAGCATACCATGCACCAAAAAGCACCTTATAGAAATTGCCGGCCATAAAAAACATCATGGCACCATAGATCGATAGATACACTATGCGCCATTGCAACTGCAAATGTTGTCCAGTGATCAATTGATCGGATAAAAAAACCAAAACCAGAGTAGTCAATACTGATAAAAAGCGTATCAATCGCATACGTAGCCTTACTCTAGACTCCCAGGGAGATGCGCCCATATCCGGTAGTTTATTCCCTATTTGCCACGCTTTCCAGCGACCATGCAAAGCATGCGAACTGACAGACAGTCTTTTTTTAGGTTTTTTTTGAACCCATGTCTTTTTTATCATTTTATTTAACCGCATTACTAATTAAAGCAGGTGGCAGCAAGAAATCACTGAATATTTGTGCCGCTTTTTCAATCGGCACCACTGGCGCCGTTGGTATATAGACTAAATCGCCATTATGTAAAGGCATTCTTTGAGCAGAGAGTAATCCTTCAGCTGTATTCCAGCGTAATACATATAGAATGGACTTAGTTCCTACTCTGTGGGATGGTTGCATGATAAATATTTCCCGATCATCTGCTGTATTGCTCTGAAGCCCGCCGCTCATTGCAAGCAACCCATTGATATTCGGTATCGATCCAAACGAATACAGGCCTTGATGCAGTACCCCTCCACCAAGAAGTGTGACTTTATAAGCAGCCGTCTGTGAAACCAATATATGTGCACCAGAAGGCACACGCAGATGGTGCACATATAGAATCTGAAAAGGTAAGGTTACCTGTTGATGATGATAACTTATTTCCACCAAAGTAGAAGCATCCTCTACAGAATGGTTCTTATCTTTGGATTGTAACGGAACATCCTTTAAACCTGATTTGGCAAGAATTTTAGCAATCGACAACCCACCTGGCCGCCAAGGAAATAAACCAGGATGCATTACAGCTCCACTAATGAGTACGCCTTGTAAATGACCATGTGGAGCCCATTGCACTTTTGTATAGGGCATAATAAATTTATCAGTACTCTTGTACTTCTTGTTAATCTTTTTTTCCAGCCCGTTCAGTGTTAATCCATCGGTTTCAACTTTACCCAAATAAGGCAATTGAATAGATCCGTTTTGTCCGACTAAAAAATCACCCAACCGGGATTTATGAAGCGGTGATGACAACGATTGCCCACCAGATAATGAAAGATGGGTTGTCCAAAGCGTGATTCGCAACTGATCACCAGGTTGAATGAGATCCTTGGTTATTTTTTTTTGAGACCAATGCCGCAGCTTGCCTAACGCCTTATCAAATCTAATCTCTCTCTTATTTTTAGTCTCTAATGCTAATGCAAGCGCTTTGCCAGGAGTCACTGGTTCAATGATAAAGTTTGCCAAATTAGCATGCTGCATAGCCGACACAGAGGGTCCGCTATGTGGAAGGCTGGAACAACCTAACAATAATAAATTAATCATAAAAGGTACTGGATATAACTGCCATTTCATCTTAAGAAGCTCCACAATAATAAGGTGATCCCAAAAATAATCATGGTATCAACCATTCTCTCAGGCCCTGAAGATCCTTTTGGTAAAGAAGGATCGCTTAATTTTACGGCTAGGAAACTGGGAGCATCAGCCTGTGTCAAGGCCTTCTGTTCGCTTTCTTTAGCAAGACTTAAAAGTCTTTCAGCAATGGATTGATTGGCGATTAGAACAGGATAAAGATGAGCTATATTATCGTTCGCAAGTAGCGTTTGCTTTGCACTTTTAATTTTTTTATTAAGCATAAAAATTGCTTTATTATATCCTGAAACAGCTTGACTTTTTGGTGCGGCGTGAGATAACGCTGTTGCATCTGCGCTTAACTCCGCAGACCTTGTTGAAAGGTTGGTCAGCAAGTGTAGTTCATTCTGTAAAATAAGTTTTGGGTTATAGATTGATGTTTTTTTTCGATAAAGAGATAATTGGTTATTTGCTGTCTTTAGACCAGACTGTGCAGAAGCGACTGCAGCCTTTGCAGCAACCAAACGAGATTCTCTTACCTTCTGGCCCATCTTCTTCATTTTTCCTATGGCATATTGCAGCGTTGACTGCAGTATTTTCTGGGCCCATTGCGGTTTGTATGCAGTATACTTTAAGGACATCACCCCATCATTTTTATTAATGCTTACAGAAAAATGGTGATCGAAGTATTTCCATAGCGCAACGTCACTTCGTGAAAAAAATGTATCTACTCCGCCGTAGGCTGTAATAAAATCACCGGATGCATTCCATTTCCTCAGTGGTAACTCATTTCGGATATGTTGGTAGGCTGACCAAGAAAGTATTATATTCTTTATGGTGTAAGCATTCTTTACTCTTTCTGGAGCATAGGAAGTGAGACTGGATTGGCCAATTCCTGAGTGGGGCAAAGTGGTTTCCACAACCACCTGCGCCGATGAATTGTACGTTGCCGATGCGATAAAAAAATAATAAATTATCGCGATGACATTTGGTACAATAATAACCATTGTAATTAACCTGTGTTTTCTCAACATAAAACATGCCTCTTAACTTTTTTCACTCGCCAACCTGACAGGAGTAAGCCTAACACATAAGCGCGAAATTAAACATTTCGGCGATATATGGCAAAAAAATAAATAACAAATTTGTGATGGCTTTAACACTTATTTAATACACCTAGGGTGAGTTTCGCTTACCACATGAATCCAGAATAATCCACCTCCACAAATATTGCACACAAAAATTAGGTATAGGCACCCGAACAAATATGACGCACCCGTCTATCAGCAGTAAACTTTTGCGATTAATATCATTGATTATTTACTCAGTATAATCTTTTGCAGGAAAATAAAAAAGCCCAGCAATGGTATCTTCATGCATCCTAAAATCAACAATTAAAACTGTTAATAGCTTGTATAACAATGCCCCACATTGTTTATCCCTAATCAATAAAAACCATTTAATTAATAGCAATACTCATGCCACTTTTACAACTAACTGATTCCAATGTATTTAAACCAATTAACACATAATTTTTTTATGGAACAAGTAGCCTCGTGAATACATATTTCCTCACTGGTATTCATCACGCCTTATTACAAATAATATAAACATTATTACAATCAAAATGATACATAAACTTGTGTAAATAAGCATGCTTATTGATGGAGTCGCTCATTGGCGACAACCATATTTCTTCACTTACCAATTGCAGCAGGCCTGCAAACCGTTTTTTAAAATAGGTGAAATATAATCCACAAAAAATAACAAGCTCAAACATAGTATCAAACCTATAATGTATACTTGTTAATACTTCATCAGTCAGAAAGAAGATTATGCCTGCAGTCAGCATCATACTTTCTATGGCATATTAAATGACTACAGCCTCTAATCCCAGTGGCCTCGCTGATCGGTTTGTAACAGATCGCACCATAATGAATCCTGACTAACATTTTATTTCCGTAAACTTAATCCGTTTTCGGTTTTTTAAAAATTTATAATAATTGGTTCCAGTTTTCAACCTCATTGAATCAAATTTTTAAACAGATCTGGACCAATCATTACACCGAGCCCACAGCATGCGTTCCACCCTGGGCCCGCTCGATACCCTAGATTGAAATTGGCGGGAATATTATTCCCATGTAAAACTTCACGAAATCCCTTTGTCTGGCTATATAAAATTGGGTTTGCATATCCTAACGCGTTGTCACGAGCATTATTCACCAGGGCAAAAAACCTGCCCATAACGGTGCTACTGCGCTGGTCCCACCTACCGGGAAAGTCTCACCATCTACAGTCACCTGATATCCTGTGAAAGGATTCGCATCCGCAGCCACGTCGGGCATACCTCTTCCAGAGGATCCAGAACTAACATTGACTGGAAGTTTCACCTGAGACTGATAAGAAGGGACCGGGAATATTCCAGATATTCCACCTCCAGTACCACTGGTACCATTATTCCAGACCACCTCCTGACTAATCCGTCCGCTACTGACAGTAATCGACGTTCCGCCGCAGGCGACCACATAGGGACTGGAGGCTGGAAAATCGACATGTACGGCGCCATCGTTGAGACCATCGGTAGAAAGGTTATCTCCTGCAGCGACCGTGATAGTTACCCCTGCCTCTGCTGCGTCGTGCAGAGCAGAATTCAGGCTGTTGCGCGCTTGCGCAGAATACTCTGATTCTGGTGATCCCCAGCTGATGGACATGACAGATGGGTTATGGCTACTGTCGGTAGCCGCGTAAGATACGGCGTCAGCAAAACCCGCATCAGTATTTTGCGTAAAGTAAACAACAATCAAGGCTCCAGGGGCGACGGCGCCGGCCACCTGGATATCTAACCCAACCTCGGCATCCGCTGAGTCAGGCGTAGTGGGACTGTTTTCACCACCATCCACGCTGACGGCTAACACATTGGGGGGTATCAACCCCATCGCCGCAAATGCCGTACGAATATCGGACTGATGGAAGCCTCCACCCAACTCGATAATTGCAATGCACTCTCCAGCACCTGTCGGATGTACGGGAATCCCGTAAAATCCAGCGATCTGATTGGGAAGATAGGCACTGGATGTTGTGGCTGAAGATCTATCGATACGCCTCAGCCGGGGGTGAGCAATAACCCGTTCATCCAAACCAAGTACAGATTCCAGGACATTTTTGAGGTCTGAGCGTACCTGAAGAACACCAACATATGCACGAAATTTGCCTGCTTTTCCTTGGTACCAATACAGATCCACCTTGAAGGCTGTCCGCATTTGCGCCGCCGTCCCGGAAATACGCACCCGCCTGCGGCGTGCATCCGCCTCCAACACTTTGAGACCATGATCCTGGGCAAATGTACTGACAATATCGAGGTCGTAACGATACAGAGTCTCCCTTCTCGCCAGCACTTTCTCACGAGAAAGCAGAATATCATTCACCGGGCGTCGCTTTACATACAGACTGATTTGAATGTTTTCATGATCTTCCACACGGGAAAGCCGGCGAGAGTCTGCAGGTTCTCCGTGCAAACTTTCAGGAAACGGTTCATATACCCAATTATTCATTGGTGCGCTCCTTGTCGAAACCGCTGTTCACATTAGCATTAGATCGCATCTGTTGGTATTCATTCACCAAATTAAAATTCAGAGGATTGATATCATAAATACCATAAACCAGATAATAATGGTCATCAAACTATCCCATTGCCAGGAAAATGCGAATAGCGATTTCCATCATCAGTTGGATAAATATTCAATGTGTTTTAAGTCTATGAAGTTTTATATTGGATAGTTGATTGTCGTTATTCATGGTACCAAAAGCCTTTAGGCGATGACTGTTATTCCTGGTATGATAGACGACCTCCCAGCGTAACCCAGTCAGTGCATCAAGCAACTGGCTCAATGCACACTGCCTCTCAAGGCTCTTTGATTCATTGCGCGCCTCTTCAAGCATCAATAATATCAAGTGTTCTAAATCCAAGAGATCTCTTTCTAAATCTTGACCATTAAAAAATTCAATCTTGAAATGCTCTTGATCCATTAATGCGTGTAATCCAGTAATCATCTCTCGCAACCCATCCACAAGTAAATCGCTACTTTCTCTGTTCGCACTTGCAACCAAAGCGACATGGAATAATCCGATGGTGAGCAAGTTATCAGTTCCATTAGCTCGCATTGTAGATACCTCCTTTTTCATAGGTCATAAATACATAAGTCTAGACATAACATCTTTGAGTTCCCAACAACAAATCGTAAATCCATATTGCACTAATTACATATCGACAAGGACAAGCCATTTAATCCACAAAAAATAATCATTTTTCATTTGATATATTTATGCCTCACTCATGAAGCCACACTACTATTTACATCACTGTAAAGAAAATAGCACCGCTGACGTTTTGATTTGCTGGATTTTGCCCAATATAGAGCTTGGTCTGCATGATCTAACAGTATGTCATTATCTCCTGTATCATGAGGGAATATAGTGATCCCGGCACTTACATCTAGTTGAATTTTGTGTCCATTATAAACAAATAGTTCTGCAGCCTGTGCATGAACCCTTTTCATCAACCTATTCAAATCATTAATGCTTTTAAGATCTTCAATAAGAATGATGAATTCGTCGCCACCCAAACGTAATAGTGTGTCTGATGAGCGTAGAACTTTTTTCCAACGTGAAGTTATTTCCTGCAATATCCAATCTCCTGCTTTATGTCCGTAAGTATCATTTATCATCTTAAATCCATCCAGATCTAATAGACTAACTGCCATCTGGTTTTTTTTTCTGACACTTCGTGATCTGGCTTCTGTAAGACAGTAATGCAGAAATGTTCGATTAGGAAGGCCGGTTAAGGGATCACGCTGTGCGTGCTCCCTTGCGCTAGCAATAATTTCTAGCATATGCGGAGCAACAGCCAGATTTTCGAAACCAAATTTTTCAATGTACCGGGGTTCATTACTACCCACAATCCACAGTCCCTTAAATCGTTCAAGCCGGACAGGAATTATAGCCACTTCTTGAGCATAGTCTTGCAACATCCTTAGAAACATGGGTGTCGTTGGATCGAATAAATCGTATAAAGCGGCCTTTTCTGGTATCCCCTTGTTAATTAGAGATCGTATTTTCGACTTTATTTGTGCATTTTCACAGATCAAGCTCCGTTCTCTCTGCAAGGGATGTCCAGCGTCGGATATCTCAACGAGACTGGACCACTTTAATGGTCCTAGCTCACGCAATATTTTTTTACAGAATTGATTAAATATTTTTTCTGTTTCGACATGTAGATTTTCGCCGTTATTAATCACTGATATTAACACTTTATTAAATCTCTGATAATCACGTGTCGTAATGACGTCAAATGTTCTCTCAGTGTGTGTGCCTGCACTTTTCACATTCGTGTTTATCATAGAGTCGCGCCATTGAATGCTGATGTTCCCAGTGATTCCAATCCTATGCACCGACATGGTCTGCGCCAGAACAACAGACGCAGCACTTGTGGGCTTTATTTTATGCTTATAACGAAAACCTGACTTCCAGGGCAATGCGCCGAAGATATTTTGTGCCATGTTGTTGTCCTCTTTTGTGTCCATTCTACGGCTTCCCGGTGGACCATGAGGGTTGCAGTTCCCCCTTCGGATTAAACCTTATGGTGTGATACACCCATCCTAGGGCGAACAACGCCAGATTCTGGTCGTAGTAATGGGGCATCTTCCCATAGAGGCCATTGGCCTGGTCATAATCGGCGTTGAGCCGAAGCCATTGGTTATGAACGGCCTTGCCCATCTCTTTTTGTGTCAGATAGGGGATAAGTGCCGCCGAGAAACCTACGGGACCGGTTCCTGATGGTTTTCCGGTTAGCCAGTTTTCATCGACTGGTGGCAATAAATGCGATTTCAAATAGGGGCTCATCCCGGAAATGCTCTGCAAAATACGCTGTGTTCCAGCACTCTTCGGATTGCTCATGCCTGCCCAGAGATATACACGGATGGCGTTATAGCTGCTACTCGGACCCTGTGGTGCCTCGTAATATCCTTTCGTGGGGGAGTAGGCTACCCAATCCGGGGTAAACCCATGCGGGCTTGTGGCCCTTATAAAAGCCGGCAGGTGCTCTGCCATGGCATGCCAGGGACCATGCGGTAGGGCGTGTGCCAGGCCTTCAAGTACCGGCAAGGGTAGATAGCTGGGGTTGAATACATAGGTTTGCGGAGCAATATGAAAGCCCCTGTTGCCCGGTATGAGCATCGGTCCCAAGCCCTTGAGATCGACCACTTCTTTTTGGTTGATCCGCTTCGCCAGCAGGGTCCCCATGGCAGTATAGCTATTGCGGTCCCATAGGCGGCCTGCCTGAATCAGGGTGTAGGCGATCCATAGATCCGCGTCTGCGGCCGAGTTTTCATCCAGTACCCCCCAGGTTTTGTTGGGACGTTCGCCCCACCGCCAGGCGGGCAAGTGAGCGGCAAGACTGCCTTGCGCGAGGTTGTCCTGCGTCCAGGAAAGTATTTTCTGGAACAATGCGGGATTGTTGGCGACCAGGGCAAAAAACAGCGCGTATGACTGACCTTCAGATGTGGTAACCCCCCCATCATCCCAATCGATGACCCGCCCCTGCGCATCAACAAACCGGGCTTGATAACTGCTCCATAAATGGTACCAAGGAGCGGGATTCGGACTTGAGTACTTCCCCGCTGGTAACAGAGCACAACCGCCCATGGCGAACAACATGGCTAGCGATCCCATGCCCATGAGTCGGGTCTTGAGTTGAAACCAGTCACGTATCCTTTTGATCCTGCTTTCGTGTGTAGGTTCGGGTAGAACTTCCCACGTATGCATGCCGATTCTCCCTTTAGTGCACCATCTAGCTATAACGACCCATGCCCAAAACAAACTGGGCAGGCAGGAAGGTCCGTTTGGGCGCTTTCCGTTTTCCAAACACATAGCGAATATCCAGCCCTGCCTGAGCTTGTTGAAATGCCGGATTAGCCTGATAGGAAGCCCCGGCATCAAGATACCAGTGGGTCGAGAGCTGCTGTGTTAGCACGACATTGACCGATCCGGCTATATTGTGTCCGCTGGAACTCGCATATGGGGATAAAGCCAGCCCCTGCGTTCCCAGCGAAGCGGTCACTTGATTTCGCAAGGCGCCGAAACCGAGGTATGGGCCACCCGCCTGATGCAGCCACTGATAGCCGACAGCCGCGCTTATATTGACTCCACCGCCATGCCACCAATGGCTGGCACTCGCACTGAGGGAGGGTTGTACCATCATTTGCGGACTGAAATACCCACCATATCCCGGCGAGGTGAAATCCGCATTCCGTGCGTAGGTTTCGGCATAAACAGAAGGTCCTACCGTGATCCACCAACCGGCTCCGGTAAATACCGGTTTCATTGCGGCCAGATAAGTACTGGCCCCTAAATTGGTCTGAATGTTTTGCCCGGTGATGGCATTGAGGTGCAAGGTGCCAATTAAAGACCAGCCATGTTTCCCGCCACTCAGATATCCGCTGGCTCCAACCTGGTTGCGAATGGCTGCTCCCCAGGTATAGGGAAGGTCCAGGGTATGGCCAGCGGCGGTGGTTTGAATATTTTCCTGCACCCCGTTGTAGGACAAAAGAGTTTGTCGCACGCTGTCACGGAGCAGGTGAACGCTCCAGTTGCTTCCGGTGCTGGAGGGGATAAAGGTATACCGCAGCAAGCCTTGTACTGTCCCCCCTCCAATGCCCGAAGGTGAGGTCCAACCCAGAGCTGCGCGCCAGTGTTGGTGGGGTTCACGGTTATCCACCCCCAGCAGGAATTGGGGAGTTTGCCAGACATGCCCGGTCGCATGGCTCGAAGTCGTTGAGGCAACATTCAAGGTCGGCAATTGTCCGCTGGAAGGCTGACCTCCGTACAAATCGGGCGAGGACACCTGGGCAAAAGCTGCCATGTGCCAATTGATCCCCCACTGTGCCTGCAAGGAAGGCAGGTATTCAGTTATCTGGGTCATTCCGCTATCGTTCCCGCCACGCTCCTCCCAGGAACCACCCAATGCCAGATAACTTTGACGGGTAGGCGGCGGCACGATCTGATCTGGAGGCATAAAACGCCAGGGAATGATATTGATGTCGTTCAGGTGATCACGCATGCTCGCCATGGGTAAATGGGATGCCAGTGGGCCTTTGCTAACGGTCGCCAACCGGTAAGCGTGTGCCAGGTTGTGCGTCTGCTGGTCAGTAATCAACACGCCAGCCGCATTCCCGGAGGAAGGATGTTTTTGATAGAGGCGAGTAAACAGGGTGCTGGCCGCTTGGTAATGACGGGTATGCACCAAAGACCATGCTTTAATGGTTTCCATGCCTGAGGATAAGGGACCAAACTGCTGCGCGGCATGCAATTCCCTGAGGGTACCTGGATAATCCCGATTTTTGTAATCGCGCAGTGCGGCCATGATGTCATTGTGGCGACGGAAATGCTCCGACGCAGGTGTGCCGGCCGGTAAATGCGCTATGGCTTCGTCTGCGATGGGCAGATCATTTTCAGCCATGGCAAGATTGCCAACTATTTGCCAGTCACCCACTTTCCCAGACCACTGGGCCGCCCTGACCCACCATTGTAAGGCTTTATGCGGTTGGTGATTGGCTGAAAATATGGCGCCCATAAGTTCGGCATCACGGGCTTTATGCAACTGTTCTATCGCCATGGATTCTGGTGTGACCAGGGCTGCTGCTTGCGCATTTTGATGGGCGTTGTGCGCACGTGCTGCCAGCATCAGCACATTTTGGAGAAAGTGGTGTTCAAGGCTCTGCTGAGCAGACGGGAAACGCGCCTGCGCCCGGGCATAAAGTGCTTTCAGGTCCTGGAACGGTATCCGGCTGGTTGCAGCCTGGTTTAAAATATTTTGCGCCTGCAGGGCATGGTGGCAGTCCTGCAATAAAGAAAGATAAACAAGGGTGGCATGCCGTGTATGCCCGGTCTTCGCCAGCGCTTCGGCCCAGGCCTGCCGGTTTCCGGCATAAGCAGGCGTGAAGACGCTGGGTGTCTGCGCGTGGAGCGCGACTATTTGTGACCATTCTTTCCTAAGGGCCAACTGGCTAACTTTTCTACCCGCAAGTCCCTGCTGCATCAGTGCTAAGAGCTTCTGCGGAGGCTGGTAACTGGGATCTTCTTTCTGAATTTGGAGGATGGCGGTCTGTAATGTGCGCAGGTGCCCTTCACTCAAAAGGTGCCAGAGCCGATTTTCTTCCAGAACATTGCGCATGGAAACGAGAGATATATTGGTCTGGTGCGCCATGACACCCTGTCCAAAGCGCTCTTGCAAATGCTGCATATTGACCCTGGCGAGGCTTATTTGACCAAGCCGAATTTCTGCCCAGATCGTTTTTTCCAACAGCACAAATTTCATGGAGGGTTGGGGATGCCAACCAGGATATTGCGCGATAGTTTGCTTAATCAACTCATTCGCTGCCCGCAGGTGATTATGGTTGATAGCCGTCCAAATCTTCTGTTCTATGGCCCCAATAGTGGCTAGTGAATGATTTTTTTTCGTATAGATGTTGCTGATTAGATTGCTGGACTGGTGCGTCTGCAAGACATTGCCGCCCCTCTGGATCTGCCCCGCTGCAGGCATAGCATAAGCATTGGTTACCCCAAGGGGAAAGCTTCCTGCAACAATCAGGCTCACCCAATAAGGGATACGGGAAGTCTTCTGGTGATTATTCTTTTTCATAGGGCATCCTCTGCGCGCCATTGCGCTTTTTTTCGCAGGGTGAATATCCAAACAGCGAAAGTGGCTAAAAGAACCGCTGACAATCCCGTCAGCACCCAAAACCAGGGTTTCTTGGAAAACAGGAAGATCCAAAACCAGTCATTTTGGCGATTGCCATATATGAAGTGACGACCCACCATGGTGGATTGATAAGTGCCATGAAGCTGTTGCCTGGCAAAGTCTCCATGCAAACTATTCCAACTGGCTCTATCGGCCAGTTTCCAGGCAGCAGACTTCAAGTATTGAGATTTAGTGGATAAAAAAGTTACAGCCACTCCATTTTCGTAGGGAGTTCGCGCTTCTGTTAAATAAGCGGCGGAAGGAAACAAGCTGGCTCCAACCCATGTTTTTTGTTTGCCAGAAAGGCTCCCCAACTGCCATTGGATGCGATTCTGTATAAAACGCACGGCACTATTGGCCAACCACGTTGCTGGAATAGATTCTACCGTTCCGATAGCCAGTGCATTCTTTTTGTTGGGCATGGAGAATGTTGCCTGAGCTCCAGCTAACGGAGAGTGTGCCGCCTGAGCTATTTTACTAAACAAGGTTAACCCTGCAGACCAATTTGTAGCCGTTCTTTGGCTATACCATATGACCAAGTTGCGCGCAGCACCATTCGCGACCAGTGGAAACCCGGTGTGCGCAAACAGTCTGAGATTGGGCAGAACGGCATATCGGTGCGTTCTAGGCAACTCCAGAGTGGAATCGGGGAAAACTGCTACCTTACCCCCTGCAATATCAAAACGAATTTGATTTTCGCCCCCAACCAGCGCCGAAAAAGGTATCGTGGTCTGGTAGTTAACCACTCCGGGCGTAAGTTTCCAACTTGATATCCAATGGTGATTGGCCATGACGGTGATAATCGGGTGGTCTGTAGTCGCACGTAGTGGTTCAGTCGCCATCGTCAATTTCATTTTTAGTCGACTTTGCCGCGAGGCAAACAGACCACCAGGCATCCAAAACCGAATAACAGCGGTCCCTCGGGGTTTACTCAGTGTGGACTGCATTCCCTGCAGGTTACTGATCGGCATCAACTGGTCGGGGTATAGTCCATTTTCTGGCCCCAGGTGCATACTCGCGAGCTGATCGCCGCTAGTCACGTCCCAGCGATGCCCCAAAGGCAACATCTTGCGATTCATAGCAAAAGCGCTTGCCGCTTCCAGTATCTGGGCATTATTAGCACCAGTAAAAACCAGAACCGCTCCCACACGATTTGCCGGGTCGGGAATGAGGTACACGGTTGGAGTTTCTACAGGCCTGTGGGGCAGCAGATCTGTAGGCAAGTCTGAAGCTTTCCCAATGACCACTGACAGTTTTGCCGGTGTATTTTTTGCCAGGACTGATGAAGAGGATGGCATTTGCACGTCAACGTGAAGCACATTTTTAGTTCGCAAGGCTAACCCAGCTACTGCTTCTTGTGCGGCTGTGAGCATTGCGGGGTCTTTAGGGCCATAAAATCGAACCGGTAAAAGCAAATGTCCTCCCGTAGCCGCTTCACTCAAAATAGTGGGCATATGTCCAAAATCAAGGTGTTTCCATGGGATGGGCTTCGGCGTGTAACGGATTTGCGAAGAACTGTAATCAACCTGTGTCCAGGCTTCTGCAGCCAAGGTTTTAGAAACAACAGGTCCAAGAATGGCTTGAATCGCTATCGGGTATGAGCCCGCCGTAAAAGCACGATGCCCAAGAAGCACCGTAAAACTGCCTCTTGGAAGCTTGGGGTTCAAACGCACTGCCCCCACGATTTTGTGATCGACAGAAACGACCAGTTGGGAACCCACTGGGGTATCTGGACTAGTCAGATAACGAATTTGAATAGCGGGATTTTCATCCTCGTGGTGAGGTTGCACCTTCCAGGTTAGCTGGGCAATATCATGCCCCTGGCGAAGCACTGTAACCTTTTTGCCCTGAGACAAAGCAGTGAGAGGCATCGCCACAGGAAGAGTTCCAGCTTGCGCACATACCGGAACAGTACCCAATAAGAGGACACCGATTCCAGAAGCCCATAAAACGTTAGTCAGATAAAATCGAAGCATGAATTATTCCTTATTTATCTACGATCAGACCGGTCAGAAAATACCAAAGACCATATATGATGTGTCCGGACCATAAACAATTCATGAGCAGCCTGTGCGACAGATCGCATGCCCAGGGTTATAGCGAATTGGATGTTTGAAACCAATCCAGACGCAGACTTTTTCGCAATATAAAGATAAGCTGAAAAAAATGAAATCCGTTTCCGACGTTGCTCCAGGCGTTCCTCTAATTGCGAGCTGTTACCATAAATCAAATCCACGATTTCTGATTTTTGCTGCGTGTTCTGGTACTCAAACTGTATTCCGATCTTCCCTGAAGCCTCTCCTTTCACGCGTGCGGGAAGATAAATAACTCGTTTCTTATTCTGGCAGCTTTGCAACCACAGCGTGACCTTTCCATGCAGGGCATCAAGAGCATCCCCCGATTGGGATGGGTAAAGAGATGCGCCACCCATTGACAAATCAGCGATGCGTACCGAGATCTGAGAACCAGAGTCGCTATGGAGCACCGCTGGAATGGGCGTCGTTGGTTTTATACGAAAGTCTTTACGACGTTGTTTGCGCTCAAACGTTACGCCAACAGCCGCAGCTACAATCATAAAATTGATCACTTCCCACATCATGGTAAAAACCAGTTGCGGACGTTCTCCTGGATGATCGAGCCAACGCCATCCCCCAGCGATTAAGGAAACAAAAACCAATGCCAGCAGAAAATACTGTACCCAAACTGTCGGAGCTAAAAAATCACGATCAAGTTGCTCACCTTTGGGAGTTACCTTGAAAGAAAGTTTTCCTGGCCGAAGAATGGTTGCAGCTAATGCAGGAGCTGCCAACGGTGTTTGTACCATTTCGTAGACATCGGAGATAAGCGGCCAGCGAATTTTTCCAAAAATAAAATCAGAAAACAACATGGTAGACAGGAAATATGGAACACCATATATGGCATACTGCTCCGTTGTCGCGTTATACACCATGATCCCGAAAAGAAGAAACATGGAAGGTGCCAGAATGGTAATAATGCGTGAAAATGGGAAAAACCAGTATGAAAAACTTGCCAGATAGGCAATACGTTGAGTAATTTTAAGTCCCGGTAATGAAAGTGGGTTCTTAAAATGCAGCAACTGTAATGCTCCTTGTGCCCAACGAACGCGCTGGGCAATAAAGCTCATGACTGTTTCTGGCTGCAGTCCAATGCTTAGGGATTCGTTCAGAAAAACACTATGATAGCCTTTAGCATGCAGAATCATTGCTGTTTCAGCATCTTCCGTAATGGTATCCCCCTGAATACCACCCACCTCCAGGAGCATGCTTCGACGCATGACAGCAGCTGACCCGCAAAAAAATGAAGCATTCCATCCATCCAACCCGGTCTGAATCACGTTGTGGAATAATTCAGTCTCCGGAGGTGAATCATTATATGTTCCCAGATTTTTCTCGATTGGATCTGGATTAATAAAAGAATGCGGTGTTTGCACTAGAAAGCATTTATCATCCTGAATAAAGAATCCAACGGTTTTTTTCAGAAAGTCTTTGGTCGGCACGTGATCCGCATCAAGAATAACCATAAGGTCGTATTCAAGAGAGTTTAAAGCAGCATTAATGTTACCGGCTTTGGCATGTTCATTTTTAATTCTTGTATGGTACGTTACACCTAGTCTATTGCAAAGATGCTGCAGATCTTGACGACGTTCACGAGACTGCTTTGCTGTCTTCGGGTGATGACAACGATCATCTGTCCCTCCATCATCTAACAAATGTACATGGAAGCGATTGGAAGGATAATCCATGTTAAGTGCCCCTAATAAAGTCACCTCAAGCAAATCAGCAGGTTCATTATAGCTAGGCACGACAACGTCAACAGTAGGGAATGTAGATTCTTCAGTTGGCAGGGGGACTGGTTGACGATGTCGAGGATTTACATTAACAAAATATCCCAGCAAGGCAAATCCAGCAGAGTATATTTCAGCAGCAAACAGTGTTATTCCGGCAATCAGGCTAATGAGTCCGTAACCACCGATAGTAAACTCTACACGCCACACCATGTATCTCATGGTCAGAAAGATTGCAAGAAAAATACTGATTATGCGTAAGGGTGCAATTAGCGGTCCACGAAACTTCAGTTTACGTCCCCAAAAAAGAACGAGGATCATCAAAGCCAACATGACCCCACCTACATAACCTTGAGCCGTAGTCGTAACAGGCGTTGCAGCCAAAACAAAGACGCCAACCATTCCAACTACAATAATAGCAAAGATAATTGCGGTCATTAGGGTGCTTAGTATTCTTTTGATTTGCATGGGTTGCATCCTTATTAGTTAAATAAGCGATCTGGCTTCATGAAGTTATGCGACATGCTTCTTATTCATGGTTTGCAGAGGGGGGTTGTCCGAATTATGTTCACTAAGTCGACAGCATAATCCTTCTGCCGCGAAGCCATGCAAAAACTCGGCGAATGATTTACCCACTCCATTGTGTCGTAGTGCAAATTCGACCGTCGCCTTCAGGTATCCAAGTTTATCCCCACAGTCAAATCTATCGCCTTCAAACGCATATCCTAATACCTGGCGCTCGCATAACAACGCGGCGATGGCATCTGTCAGCTGAATCTCCCCTCCACTTCCTACACCTACATCCTCCAAGTAGGAAAAAATCCGTGCAGGAAATATATAACGTCCTATAACCGCAAGATTAGAGGGCGCATTTTGTGGTTCGGGTTTTTCAACCAGATTTGAGATGTGATAGATTCGATCCTCCCAAGACTGGCATTGTATGATTCCATACTTATTCGTCTCTTCTGGTGGCACCGTTTGGATTGCTAGAATAGCGGCATGATAACGCTCATATTGCTCAATCATTTGTGCAAGTACAGGCTTTTTGGATAAAATCAGATCGTCAGCCAGCAGCACTGCAAATGGGTTTTCTCCAATCACATCCCGTGCCATCAACACTGCGTGACCCAATCCCAATGGATAGGGCTGCCGCAAAAAAACCGTACTGACCTTTTTGGGCACAATATGCCTTATCTCATCCAGAAGCTGTTGCTTCCCCTTTCGCTCCAGTTCATGTTCAAGCTCGTAGGCGACATCAAAATGGTCAGCTATAGCTCGTTTTCCACGACCCGTGATAAAAACCAACCTGTCACAACCGGCCTCCAATGCTTCTTCAACCGCATATTGGATCAGCGGTTTGTCAACAATTGGCATCATTTCTTTAGCTGTAGCTTTAGTCGCGGGAAGAAAGCGAGTACCCATTCCTGCAACGGGGAACACGGCTGTTCTTATCCTTGATTTTGATGATCTACTATCAAAATGAGAAAACTTATTCATTGACATAATCTCCTTATGATCCACGATCGACAGCATATATTCGGATTTCTCAGACAAACCAATAGAGTCCCGAACTGAGTCTTGCAAGCATTGTGCCAACCATTGTTTTCACAAGAATTTCGAACCAATATCTAATGTTTTTAACACAAGATTAAATTTCATGTGTAGCCATAAAGCCACACTGCTACGTAGCAGCTTCTTATATACCTAATAATCTTTGGATTTGCACTGTCTATATTTAGCAACGCACACCCTTTGATGTTTTCTGCTAACCGAAGTAATTGCTTAATGTCCGATTAGGCTGATTGGCCGTGGGCTAGGTGGCTGGATCATCGTAGAACCAGTGGTCTGATGCCGATGGATGGAGTGGCGAGGAATTCGCAATTACCCAAGATCTCCTCAGAGCACATCTTGCGTGATCTTTACTCTGCATCTGAAAATCCGGGATACATGTCGCTCAATTAATGCATACCAGTCTCTTACCTATGTAAGCGTGAACCCATCGCCGGGCGATCACGTATTATAATAATATTTTAAAAATAAGACCAATAAAGTTAGAATGTTGCATCTTGACGTCTGTTCACATCAGTTGTTTAATGACGTTTCGGCAGGTTGTTCTGCCGGTTTGTTTTATGGCTTTATTATGCCACAGGTAAATTTATTACGAAGGAGTAATTATATGGAACAGAACTCAATTCGCGAGATCACCCTTGAAGAGGCAGCACAAGTAACTGGCGGTCTAGCTGTTGGCGCTGGAGTCGACGTGTTAGGTTTGCCCGTCCTGGATGCCGAAGTTCAAACTTCGCCAATACTAACCCCTGTTCTCTCATTAGTCGGAAGCACACTAGGAGGCGTGTTATCAAAAGCTTGATACTTTAAGCTTCGACATCATGACCAGGCCGTTTTTAAAATGTCCTGGTCATGGATTATCAGAGAAATTTTTTAAAATATGGCGATTTAGTGTGCCATAATGAAAGCAATAATTATGACATCAATAACTGCAAAAATATTGTACATAACAAAAACAAAGGCTCATCCCTGTTATCTACACTTGAAAAATATTATACAATGCCAAGGGTGTTCCAATGTCAGGTCACCATAAAAGGCCTAATGTTGATTTGCTCGGCCCCATTCAGTTGGGCTCTCCAGTTCATCACAGAATTTATGCTTGGTCGGCCTTAATCTTAGTCATTAGCGTTTTTCTGATCCTCATATTTGGGCGCTATACCAGACATTTGTCTGTATCAGGAACACTAATGCCCAGCCAGGGTTTATTGTCTGTGACCAGCCCTCTAGCTGGTACCGTCGCCAAAGTACTGGTACGCCCCAATCAATCTGTGCAGGCGGGAACGCCACTCCTTGATATCACGAGCAACCTTGACAGTCCCAAAGTGGGAATGGTCAATACGCTGATTGAGCAATCCCTTAACGAGGAGGAGGCCATCCTTCAGCGTAACCTGAGTTCTGAAAATCTTCTTTCTCATATGCAGCGAGCAACTTTATCGATCAAACTCGCCGATCTGCAGAAGGAATATGCCCAGCTGGGTACCGAGATTCACATTCAGCAGGAAGACATCACCAGCACTCAGAAAGTGCTGCAGGAGTTCCTAAGCGTGAAAAGTCGAGGTCTTGTATCTGACCCTGAGCTACAGCAACAACGCCTGTCTGTTTATAATGCCCGCAGCCAGTTGGCGGCCCTGCAAACCAAACAAAGTGTCTTGGCCCAGCAACTCAATGATACCCATCAGGAACTATTGGAGTTGCCTCTCAACATCCAAAACCAGGAAGGCGATATTAAGACCAAATTAGCATCACTCCGACAGGAGTTGGCTAAAACGGCAGGAGGACACGCTGTAGTACTGCGTGCACCGTCGTCCGGCAGGGTATCGGCCTTGATTGTAACCTCTGGTCAGGCGGTTATTGCCGGCTCTCCAGTCTTGTCTATCATGCCTAAAGGCGATTCCCTCATCGCTCAGTTTCTCGTTCCCAGCAGCGCTGTGGCCTATCTGCATCGGGGAACACCTGTCCTGCTGCACTATGCTGCATTCCCCTACAGCAGTTTTGGTGCCTTCCATGGGATTGTACAAAGAATTTCTGAAAGTGCATTGACACCTGCCGAAATTGCCATATTAACCCAGCAACATAGCACCGCCTCTCTGTATCAGGTTTTGGTCCACATGAACCGTTCTGTGGTGCGTGTCGATGGTCATTACAGTCCTCTTCGGGCGGGCATGCTAGTGTAGTGTTGCATTCTGTTTGCTGCTTAAGTGGCTATTGGCGCGAATGACCTTTTGCAGGATGTCGCGGGCGGTTTTGGTCCAGATGAAGGGTTTGGGATGGGTGTTGTGGTGGTCGATGTACCCCTCAATGGCCTGGATGAGTTCAGGCACACTGGTGAACACCCCACGACGTAATCGCTGGGTCGTGATATCCCGAAAGAAACGCTCGACCATGTTGAGCCAGGATGCCGAAGTGGGCGTAAAGTGCATGTGCTGTCTCTTATACACATCTGACGC
>NZ_JACKYY010000025.1:0-42075 GCF_015100075.1 Acidithiobacillus sp. HP-11 | reverse complement strand
GCCAAATCCAGGGCACGGGGCTATCGCACCCACAAGAATTTTATTAACATGGCTTACCTCGTACTGGGTAAGCTGGATCTCAAGCTACCCACTTAAAACAGCGAGGAACCTGATATGTGAGAGTGGATGTATTAGAAATTACCGCACGGTTATTTCCAAAACCTGATCCCAAAAAAAGATTTAAACCTTGATTGGCTTGGTCAATTTTTAATTGCTGTTGCAAAACGTCTATGTCTGCTTTGGCAAGCTGATTATCAATAGCCGAATAGTTTGCCCAATGAACAAGATCATCCACTGTTACTTCGGCAGAAGCTGGAGTGCAGATTACCAGGAGCCACATCATAATTAATCTAATTGGCAGTGTTTTCATGTTAGAATTTTGTTTTACGTAATACCCACCATGGTGCCATGGCAGAATCATAATGAGTACCAATAAATATTTCTTGGATGATTGCAAATGCACTGTTGACTCTGGTAATGAATGCAAAAAATGGATATAATAATAAAAATGGTAAGTATTTTATATCTTGACTAATGCGTTCTGATATCCCAATGATGTAAAAAATGAATAGTATTAATAGTGCAATAAGGTATACGCAGTATATAAACATGAGAAGGCCTACTATTACCCCTGTATCAAATAATATGAAAAGTGCTACAGTATAAAAAGTGATTATGAAGGGCATTAATATCTGCTGGATTAATCCGGAGTATAAGATAAAAAAGAAATTCTTCCAGCCTAATAGTTTTGGACGAATATTGTAACGATATTTTCGTATAAAAATATAAAAAAGATCACCGTCCCATCGCCATCGCTGTTTGATGAAATCTTTAAAAGTCACTGGTACATCCGTGTGGCCTATAGCCATCGGATCGAAAACTATTCTTAAACGGCTATGCCGACCAAAGTGCTGCTTAATTCGCAGCGTCATATCCAGATCTTCCGCGGTACCAGCATCCCAACCTCCAGTTATTCGAATAAAAGATGTGCGAAAAACTCCAAAAGCGCCAGATATATTATTGACTACATTGAATTCGGAAAGTCCAGTTTTTCCCGCTGCGATGGAAAGCATGTATTCGATATTTTGAAATATGGTTGTCAGTGATTTATCTCTGTTGCGTACACGTAAACAACCAGCTACACCAATCACATTCGGATCGTCAAAATGCTGCGTAGCATTTTTTATCATATCATTATCAAAAGAGGTATCGCCGTCTAAAGCCATTATTATTTCCCCGGTGGCAAACATCAGGCCTGTATTCAGAGACGATACGCGTCCACCTCGTTGCCACTTCGGTATCACCTGTAGGCGTCTATTTGGTAATTTGTTTACCTCTTGTATGCAACTAAGGGCTGCGCTTAGAGTGTTAGCATTTTGCAGTGCGCCATCAATAACAGGAATTATTTGAATGAATCCAGGATATTCTTGATATGCGAGAGAAAGAATGGTTTTTATAACATCTCTTCCTTCTGAGTAGCAAGTGATTGTGCATGATACAGAAGGATATTTTTCACGCCATAATACTGGGCGAGTCTTAGCCAGAGTGTAACGAATTATTCCAATTAATACAAGTAGGTACAGTGGAAGTTCAAGTATGATTGCGAACGGAAAAAACTTTAATGCGAGATTCAGTCCGGAACCGTGCTTCGTTGTATCCATCAATCGCATAAATGTCCATACCGCTTCAGCCCACATGCTTTTGTACTTTTTTGCTGAGTTTTGCCATAACATCATTTACCGTAGTCTTAGGTATGATATCTTGTGGACATTGTAGTGAATGTATTTCCGCCTGAATATTTGATTGTTGGGGTATATTTAACGTAGATAATATGCCTTTAAGCCTATTCGCAAAGCCTTCTGCTGATGACATAGGTAAAAATATCCATAATCCATATTCACCAAACCGAGTTGCCAGGTCAGAATCTCGTTGCAATTCACTAATTCTCAATGATATTTCATCAAATAATGCATATGCACGCAATGCTCCAATCTGTTCGATGATTTCTTGAGCGTTTTGAATGTTAAAAAGTACAAGCCCAAAGCCTATATCTGGATGGCGTTCTTGGATGCTGAGTGACCATGCGATTGTTTGGCGAAAATAAGCACCTACTACATAGTTTGAAGTCTTCACATTGGTGAAGCTTTCGTTGGAGGCTCCTGAGCGAAGTAGCATCCGGCCTTTTACTGATAGTACTAGGGTCGATATATCATGGGGAATCATTTGTTCAGGAAGATTTTCTGATCCACAATCCAAGCAATTCGCTCTGATCTTAGGCTCGATAAATATATGATGGCAACTTTGACACGCGTATTGAGTCAGTGGCCGATCATAGTCTACACCGATGTGTCGGAGTCTGGTGTTACATTGAGGACAAAGCATTCCACTGGGTGACTGAAAGTCTGTTTCCGGACCGACATGCCCGCAAGTAAAGCAGTGTAGAGCTGCTGTTTTGTGAATTTCTATACTTTCGCATTGTGGGCAAACATCAATAAAGTGCGGGTGTGCGCTTCCGCAATGCGGGCATTCTCTGGTTCGATCCAGCAATGTTCTTGGAATTAGCGTTTGCCTTTTAAGTAGATCGATTAGTACGATGTCTGCTAATTCTTCTGTTTTTGAAAGAACGTCTATCACAGGATATCGGTACAGTCGCTTGCTGTTTCGATCGAGTACCGGTCGAAGCTCAGACTGCTCACGAATATATTGGTAGAGCATTATTTTTTCATCAGTCTGCAGGGCTTGCGGGTCAAGCTTGAGGCTTATAAGTAATTCTTGCATTTGCTGTGCAGAACTCATCGCTTCAACAAGTGTTTTATGACCATCTAACAGAGGATTCTTGTTGTTGGTGTTATCTGTATATACAGGATGGACCCAGTACTGAGACTGACGGATATGCGAAACGGCCTTGTTTTGTTCAGCTTCAGAAAGCCCCTGTAACAAGAAGCCGAATAGATTGATATTCCCTTCAACTACAGCGGTCTGGTCTGTGACATGAATTACGTTTTCTGGAAGCTGGCCCGGCTTGTCGGGGCTGATCAGTACCAAAAAAAAGCGTTTTGAAGTTGGAAAGGAAGTCATACTCGAAACTGACTCATCTGAAGCTGTCATTTTGGTTTCAGGGGATTTCATAGGCTAATATCCATTGGACACAGCGAATAAAAATTCGAAGCATGGAAGCAACATCTAGTTTTCTCTTGAAAACTATACACGATTTTCATGGTAATTTCTATGGGTTATATAACTAGCAACTCAGTGGATAACGCCCATAAAATCAAAAGGATGATTACAGTAAAATGTAACAAGATAAGAAAAAAGCTCAGACCGAGGTCTAAGCCTTTGTAATATTTGGTGGCGCTTCAGGGATTCGAACCCCGGACACGCGGATTATGATTCCGCTGCTCTAACCGACTGAGCTAAAGCGCCAATAGCAGCAAATTAAAGCGTTTGCAGTCGCTGTTGTCAAGTTAACAATAGCGAACGAAGCAGGAAAATTCTCCATCCCGATGACCCGGTGCAGTCTTTTTATAATTCGCAATTAATTGATTTTAAATTGTTTAAAATATATTTACTGGTGGGTTGGATCAGGATCCCCGGCTTGTAACTGTTTTGCGAGCGCATCCAGTTTTTGCAGGGCAGGTATGACCGGTTTCTGTAGTTGCTGCAGGTTCGCTTCAGGAAGTTTTACCGGGCAAGTTGCTGATATCCAGCGACCTTGTTGAGTGAAGTGATCGCCGAGTTCAGGAGAGGAGGAAAAAGTCAGTCTGCCGGAACCCGACATGATGGCGCGGTGCAGGACACTACGATTGTCACTGAAAATCATGGTGATATTTTGTGTTGCCGTACCGTTGGGGAGATTTTGAAAACTGTGGAGATGCACCGTGGTACGGTGTGGAGAGTTGATGACGGCATTGTCGGTCTCCAGATTCCGGCTATTTCCAATGCTTGGGAGAAAGGCCTGCAGGCTGCCTGTTTGGGCGTTCCAACATTCATATTGAGTCATCTTACTCTGCTGCTGCCAAGGCCCCTGGATGATCGATACTATCCGCCACAGTCCCGATGCAATCATGGGCTGGGTATCGGGGCTAGCCGCAGCCGGCGACAATGACAGTGTGATAGCCAGGCCTAAAAATGAGAGTACCCATAGCCTGAGGGCTTTATTCATATACGCTCAATGGTAAGAATATTCTAATTGATTCAAAGTATAAACAGGCATACCAAAAAACGCAAAAAACCTTCCCGCGTTTAAAATCGGGAAGGTCTGCGAAATTCCGGCCTAGGTACTCAAGCCATGGCAGGCTTTTGAAAGTGTCGCCGCAAATACGGGGTGAGAGACATTCCCATTATCATAGTCAGGAAAAATAAGATGCCACTGATTCCGTTCAGGCCCAATCCAGCTACGGCCGGTCCGGGACAAAGACCGACAAGTGCCCATCCGGCACCAAATAAGGCAGCGCCGAAAAATAGCTCCCAATCAATACGAACCGAGGCTGGTACAGGCAGGACGTTGCCCAGCAGGGCTTTGCCTCGACGGGCGCTTAAGGGCCATGCGAGGAGCATGGGCAGAATGGCACCACCGAGAACAAAGGCGAGGGTCGGATCCCAATTACCCAGAACATCCAGCCAGCCCTGGACCCGATCGGCATTGAGCATATCAGAAACAATCAATCCCAGACCAAAAAGAGATCCTGCAAACAAGGCGCTGATCAGTCGTAACATTAAATCACCCCCAAAAGTTGCCGGAAAATAGAAATGGCGATGACCCCGCTCATTAAATAAACTGCCGTTGCGAAAATACTGCGTATGGAAAAGCGCGAGATCCCGCAGACACCATGTCCGGAAGTACAGCCATTGGCCAGACGACTACCGATACCGACCAAGAGGCCGGCGATGATGATCAGGCTGAGGTTGTTGGTGACGTGAGTTTCGACCGGGGCAATAAAGCGGACCCAGAGCACCGGAACCATGAACAGGCCGAACAGGAAAACGATTCGCTCCCGGCCATTTCCCCAACCAGAACGATCAATAAGACCGCCAATAAGACCACTGACGCCCATAATGCGACCGTTGACCACCAGAAAGATCAAGGCCGCAGTGCCAATCATCAAACCTCCGATAAAACCCATGAGCCATTCATGTTGCATCAGAATTTCTCCAGTCTGCTTCGGGGCAAATTAAACCGCATTGAGAGGAATGCGGAGGTAGGCGACGCCGTTATCCTCCTTCGGGGGGAGCTCGCCAGCGCGGATATTGACCTGAAGTGCTGGCAAAATCAGTTTGGGCATGGCCAGGGTTGCATCCCTTTTTTGGCGGAGTTCAACAAAATCGGCCAGACTCCGATGATTGCCGAGATGAATGTTGTGGGCTTTTTCCTCGGCGACCGTGCTCTCCCAGCGGTATTCGTCACGTCCCGGAGCCTTGTAATCATGGCAAACAAACAGACGTGTTTCCTCCGGAAGCGCAAATATGCGTTGCACCGAATGGTACAGTGTCTCGGCGCTACCACCCGGAAAATCACAGCGGGCAGAGCCGTAGTCCGGCATGAACAGGGTGTCGCCGACAAAGACCGCGTCGCCGATGACGTAAGTCAGGCAAGCGGGTGTGTGGCCGGGCGTATGCATGACCTGCACGGACAGTTTACCGATGGTAAAAGTCTCGCCATCGGCAAAGAGATGGTCAAACTGTCTGCCATCCTGAGGAATCTGATCGGACTCGTTATAGATCTGGGCGAAAGTTTTTTGCACCTGGGTGATGTCAGCCCCGATGCCTATTTTGCAGCCGAGTTCCTTGCGGAGAAAATGTGCCGCACTGAGGTGATCGGCATGGGCATGGGTATCGAGTATCCACTCAACCTGCAGATTTTCCTCGTGGACGCGCGCAAGGAGTTTGTCAGCCGAGCTGTGCGAAGTGCGCCCGCTGGCATAATCAAAATCCAGGACCGGATCAATAATGGCGCAAGAGCGGCCCTCGGGCTCTTTGACCAGATAGCTGGCGGTGAACGTGGCTTCATCAAAAAAGCATTCAACAATGGGTTTCATACGCTCGCTCCTCATTTAGATAATATTTGTATATTTAATTATTCTAATTCTATGGTCAATATGGTCGCGAGTCCACAAGCTGTTGCCAAGGAGCAACTTAATCTGTCAGCGCAACAGGCGTCGGACCAGTAAACGCCAGGCGATCAGGTAGGGAATTAGGGTATATAGCAGTAGAACGCCGAGATGGTAAGGCACTTGCCGGGGGAGTTGTCCGGTTAATAGTGGGCGCATCAAGGCTACTGCATGGGTCAGCGGCAATACCTGGGCAATATCCTGGGCAAAGGCGGGGAGTGAGTGCAAAGGATAAAATACCCCGCAAAATAAAAACATGGGGGTGACAGCCAGGGTGAAGTAGTACATGAAAAAGTCATAACTTCGGGCCATGGCGGTCATGACCAGGGCGAGGCTGCCGAAGCTTAATCCCGACAGCAGAATGACCGGAATGCTCAGCCATACCCAGGGCCCCTGAATGGCTCCGAAAAAGCTGGCCACGATGATAATGGCGATAGCACTGATCAGGCCTTTGATGGCAGCCCAGAGCACCTCGCCGGCCAGAATGTCGCTGACCCGTAAGGGGGTGGCCAGCATGGCGGCATAAGTATGTTGGGCGCTCATCCGGGTAAAAGCCGAATACAATCCCTCAAAACTCGCCGTATTCATGACACTGCTGGCAACAATGCCCGAAGCAATAAAAGTGATGTAGGGCATGCCGTCCATGTGTCCGACAAAATGCCCGAGTCCATAACCCAAAGCCAGTAAATACAGTAATGGATCACCGAAATTGCCAAGCATGCTGGGGAGCAGGAGTTTCCGCCATACCCCGAAATTGCGTTGTACCACCGCCAGGGCTCCGGGATTGGGAATGGCATCTTGCCAGGACATCAGTGCTCGTCCTCACGCAGATTGCGGCCTGTGAGTCTTAAAAATACATCTTCAAGACTGGCGGGACGCTGCAACCATCGGTAATCCGGGTTATGGACAAAATGCGCCAGCACTTGCTGCAGGTTCTGCCCATAACAAATGAGGGTGTCCCCGACTCTTTCACTGAGCGCTACCTGCTGTTGATGCCAGTTTTCGGGATCCGGGGTGCTGCCATCCAGGCGGCGCAACTCCAGCACTTCGCCGGGAATATGAGATTCAATCAGACCTCTGGGGGTGTCCTGCGCGAGAATGTGACCCTGATCAATAATGCCGACCTGATCGGCAAGTCGTTCTGCCTCGTCCATGTAATGGGTGGTGAGCAACAGGGTGGTTCCCTGCCGGCGTAAGTCCCGCAGACGTTGCCAGATCAGGTGCCGTGCCTGCGGGTCGAGTCCGGTGGTCGGTTCATCCAGCAGCAGGAGCTGCGGCGCGTTGATGAGCGCGCGGGCAATGGTGAGGCGGCGTTGCATGCCACCAGACAGGGCGGAGATAGGTTGCCGGGCATAGCCGCTCAGGGTCATGAAATCCAGCAATTCCGCACTGCGTTGACGGATTCTGGTCTTGGGAATACGAAAATAGCGTCCGTAGGTCCAGAGGTTCTCTTCTACAGTAAAATCCGGGTCGAGGTTGTCCATTTGCGGAACGACGCCGATTCTGGCGCGACCCGCTGCCCCCAAGGTGGAAAGGGCCTGTCCATCCATGCGGATTTCTCCGCCGTCCAGGGGGGTGAGGCCCTGGATAGCCCGGACAGTGGTACTCTTGCCCGCGCCATTAGGGCCTACCAGGGCATAACAACTACCCGCAGGAATGGAAAAATCCACCCCCCGCAGGACTTCACGGTTACCATACTGCTTGTGCAGATGTTTCAGTTCAAGAAAAGCGGGATTCAGCACAGGGGCTTGTTCCCGTATAGCGCATCTTGGCTACTTCGTCTGCAAGGGATTGCAGCAGCGCTGTCTGCAGGGTGTTGAGTTGACCATGAAAAAAATGATCCGCAGGCAGCAGCAGGGTTGTGGGGTTGACGGGTAAGTCTGCCAGCCACTGTTTGACGTTGGCTGCCGGTACCAACTCGTCCTGCTCACCCTGAATCAGGGTCCAGGGACAGCGGGGTGGCGACAGGTGCTGGAAGTCGAACAGATTGACGGGCGGGGCCACCGTCAGCAGGCGCGTGATATGGGGATGGTGGTGTACGGCCCGATAGGCCACGTAAGCGCCAAAAGAAAAGCCGGCCAGCCAGATATCAAAACCCGGACGTCTTTCCTGCACCCAATTCAGGACGGCCAGACAGTCTTCTGTTTCCCCCCGGCCGTCGTCATAACTGCCGGCGCTTTCTCCGACACCCCGAAAATTGAAGCGCAGGGAGGGGATGCCCAGCAGGTTGAAGGTTCTGCTGAGATAATGCACCACCTTGTTGTGCAGGGTGCCGCCATAGAGCGGGTGCGGGTGGAGAAGGACGGCTACTGCTCCCCGGGTTTCCTTTTCAGGACAGGCGGTAAGGCCTTCCAGATCACCTGCCGGGCCGGGGATGAGGACTTTCTGGCCGACGCATTCCAGGCCCGCCAGCTCCCCTCCGTCATACAGGTGACTGCGGTCTATGGGCAGCATCAGATGCGCAACCTGTCTACGGGAACCCCGTCACGCAGATGGGATTCGACAATTTCCCGCACATCATCTCCATCGACAAAAGTGTACCAGATGGCGTCCGGATAAACGACGGCCACCGGGCCTTCCTGGCAGCGTCCCAGGCAGCCACAGCGATTGACGCGGACCTGATGATCACCATGAATACCCAGGGATTTGGCATGTTTCTTGGCCAGATGAAACATTTCGTCGGCCAGCCCGCTGTTGTTGCAGGCCTGTTCACCATTGTCGCGATGATTCAGGCAAATGAACATGTGCCGTTGATAAAAACCTTCTTCCATAAGCGTTGACCCTTTCTCTGCTCAGGGACATCATACCCGAATCAGCTTTTACAAACAGCGTACGGAGAAATCATGCTCAGCGATTTGCTTGTCGCCAATCTGGATAATGCCCTGCGTACCCTGACCGGTCAGCACGTCGGGAGTAATCGCCCCTATCCCGGCCGGGCGGTGCCCGATACCTTGCTGCGTCCCTGGGAACGTCAGGAGGCAGGGCGAATGATGCGGGTCAATCATGCCGGTGAAGTGATGGCGCAGGCCCTGTATACGGGCCAGGCGGCAGGTACCTCTGATCCAGAATTACGCGCGCAATTGGAACATGCCCGCAGCGAAGAAGAAGATCATCTGCGCTGGTGCCAGACCCGGCTGCAAGAACTCAACAGTCGTCCCAGTCTTTTATCCCCTCTTTGGTACGGAGCGGGCTGGAGCATGGGCTTTCTCGCCGCCCGCCAGGGTCGTGCAGCCAATCTCGGTCTGGTGGTGGCGGTGGAAAATCAGGTGGAAGAGCATCTGAACGGGCACCTGGATACCCTGCCAGCTGATGATGATCGCAGCCGGGCCGTGGTGGCGCAGATGCGGGATGATGAAGTAGGACATGCCGAGACTGCAGAATCCCTGGGTGCCGGGAAACTGCCCATGCCGGTGCGGATGGCCATGGCGGCGTTTTCCAGGGTGCTGACGCAGGGAGCACTCTGGATTTAAGCCTCCCGAAAACTCAGGATGCCTGGTTTTTGGTGGCCAACGGCCGGATATGGAGTTCTGAACCCCCCGGCAGATGAATACGGTAACGACCGGCCCGTACGGCTTCTGCCATGCTGCCAATGGTTTGCTTGCCGAGTAAACTCATGACTTCGGCCTTCAGAGGCTTCCACTGATAGTGGACCGGGCAGGCGGTTTCGTCGGCACAGGCCTTGAGTCCCAGCACGCAACCCTGGCCGAAGGGTTGTCCTTCCACCACTTCGACAATATCCAGAATGTTCATCTGGTCGGCCCCCGGCCTCAGCACAAAGCCACCACCACGGCCCTTAAAAGAATCCAGTACCCCGCGTTTGGCCAGATCCTGAAGGATTTTTGCCAGATATTGGGCCGGAACCCGCAGATAATCGGAAATATCCCGGCTCAGCACCGGTTCGCCCTCCGGTTGGGCGGCAAGATAAATTAATGCTTGTAAAGCATATTCGCTGGTTTTACTCAGTAGCATGAAAACATCCTCAGGATTCGTCGACGACTGTAAAGTCGTGGGTGATTTCCGCTGTTTTCCCCAGCATGACGCTGGCTGAACAGTATTTTTCCGCCGACAGGCTGATGGCGTGTGCTACTCGCTTGGGATCCAGTGCGTTGCCGGATACCATAAAATGCAGGTGTATTTTGGTGAATACCTTGGGGTCGGTATCCGCCCGTTCGGCCTGGATGTCAACCACACATTGCTGGATGGCCTGCCGGGATTTTTGCAGGATCATGACCACGTCAATGCTCGCGCAACCACCGAGACCCATGAGCAACATTTCCATGGGACGTGCGCCGAGATTGTGTCCACCAATTTCTGCGGATCCATCCATGACCAAGGCATGACCACTGTCAGCATTGGCCACAAAACTCATTTGACCCGGGCCCATCCATTGTACGCGTGTCTGCATGCGTCGCCCCCTTTTACTTTTGAACAACAATCTATCATTAGATGACAATATGGGCGTCAAGTAAACCAAACAGCTTACTCAAAGCCGCACCGGGTTGCGCTTCGCGCATGAAGACTTCGCCGACGAGGAAAGCGTTGACGTCCGCCGCACGCAGTTGCAGGACATCCTCAACCTGGCGAATGCCGCTTTCGGTGACCACAATGCGGTCTTCGGGTATCTGTGGAAGTAACTGCAGGGTGGTTTCAATATCGGTCACGAAGCGATGCAGATCGCGGTTATTGATGCCAATCAATGGAGTACGCAATTTTAGGGCACGCTGGAGTTCTGCGCTGTTGTGTACTTCGACGAGTACAGCCATACCCAGGTAATGTGCAGATTCTTCCAGGGTTTGCAGTTGTTCATCAGACAACGCCGCGACAATGAGGAGGATGGCATCTGCGCCAATGGCGCGTGCTTCCCAGACCTGATAGGGATCAATGCAGAAATCCTTTCTCAGCACTGGAACGGAACAAGCTTCCCGGGCAGCCGTCAGGTAAATGTCGGCGCCCTGAAAATAATGTTCATCCGTCAGTACTGACAGGCAGGCAGCGCCGTGGGCTGCGTAATCCTGGGCAATGCTGACGGGATTGAAATCTTCCCGGATAATGCCTGCGGAAGGGGAGGCCTTTTTGATTTCGGCGATGACTGCGGCTTGCCCGGCGCCGATTTTACTGCGGATAGAACCGATGAAATCACGCGCTGGCCCGCTCAGGGCTACAGATTCCTGCAATTCAGCCAGGCCAAGGCGAGCCTTGCGTTCAATGATTTCAGCGTGTTTGCGGGTAATAATTTCCTGGAGTATGTCCGTCATACGGATCCTTTATTGGTTTTTGCCCAGTAATTCCTGCCATTTATTCCAGGCAGCTCCTGACTTCAAAATGTCTCTTGCCAACACCACACCAACCGCCATATCGGGTACCACATCTGCCGCATAAAGTGCCGCCCCCGCGTTCAGTAAAACCACATCCAGGCGCGGCCCAGCCCGGTTTTGCAGGACCTCTTCAGCGGCCGACAATGCTTCTGCTACGCTGTTAATTTGCAGGCTGGCAAGCGGTGCGCGCGCAATACCGAAGTCCTCCGGCTGAATACGGCTGCGCGAAATCACCCCATCCTTCAGTTCGGCCATGTCCGTGGGGGCAGAAAGACTGATTTCATCCAGGCCGTCATGACCATGAACCACCAGTACGTGACGGGAGCCCAGTTCCCGTGCCGCTTCGGCCAGTGGCATCAGCCAGCGTTCGGCATATACGCCGAGCACCTGATGCGGGGCTCCCGCCGGGTTACTCAGGGGACCCATCAAATTGAACAATGAGCGAATAGCCAGTTCCTTGCGCGGACCGACGGCATGGCGCATGGCACCATGATGCGCCGGTGCAAACAGGAAGCCGATGCCGATTTTTTCGATGCTCTGGGCCACCGCTTCGGGGTCCATATCCATGGGCAGACCCGCAGCTTCTAGAACATCTGCACTGCCACTGCGACTGACCATGGAACGGTTGCCGTGTTTGGCTACCCGGGCGCCCCCCGCTGCTGCGACGACGGCAGATACCGTGGAAATGTTGAAGGTGCTCAGGGCATCTCCGCCGGTCCCGCAGGTGTCGAGCAGATGATCGGTGGAAACTTCTACCCGGGTCATGCAGGCGCGCAGCGCCAGGGTGGCACCAACCAGTTCTTCGACCCGTTGTCCCTTCATGCGCAGGCCCATGAGGAGGGCACCAATTTGCGCAGGCGTCCAGTCACCGGCCATGATTCCGGCAAATACATGCTGGGCTTGCTCTCGGGACAAATCCTGCCCGGCGGCAATTTGTTCAAGAATGTCGCGGACCATCATCGGGTTGCTTCTCCCTGTAAGAAGTGCTGGAGGAGGGTTTTACCACATTCGCTGAGAATGGATTCAGGGTGGAACTGCACCCCTTCCACGGCCAATGCGCGGTGACGTAAGCCCATGATTTCTCCCGCTTCCGTCCAGGCCGTGATTTCCAGACTTTCCGGCAGGCTGTCGCGTTCGACAATCAGGGAATGATAACGGGTGGCGGGAAAGGGATCGGGCAGGTCGTGGAAGATTCCCTGACCATGGTGATGGATGGGCGAGGTCTTGCCATGCATCACCTGATCGGCGCGGATCACCTTGCCACCAAAAGCCTGACCGATGGCCTGATGGCCGAGACAAACGCCCAGCAGCGGGATTTTTCCGGCAAAGTGCTGGATGGTGGCAATGGAAATGCCCGCTTCATTGGGGGTGCAGGGACCGGGCGAGATGCAGATATGGCTGGGAGCCAGTTTTGCAATGCGGGCAATATCAATGGCGTCATTGCGTTCTACCCGTACTTCTGCACCAAGCTCACCAAAATACTGCACCAGGTTGTAGGTGAAGCTATCGTAATTATCGATCATGAGCAGCATAATTTCACCATCCTATTGATTTTTATGCATTCAACCATAAAACACTCGCGAATCATGCCCTTTCATACCCTCTTTAGCGACGGCTACTTGGCAGGGACAACGACTGCAGGTGTAACAGCAAGACGTTTGGCGCGGCGCGCAAAGCGACGGTCATCAAAGCTTATGAATTCCGTGCAGTGGCTGCTGGCCAGCAAGTGCAGGGCATCGGCGAAGTCCAGCCCCTCTGTGTGCCAGGCCAAGGCATCGGCGATGCGCGACCATTCCTCGACATTGACGTTGGGCAGACCAAGCAGATGTGTGACGACCCTGACGAAATCCTCGTCCGCGAAGCCATAAAAGGCGCGCAAGACCCATTCGAGCTCAAGGATTACGGTCAGGGGCACGAACACCTGGGGAGATTCGGTCAGGAGTCTATGGGCAATCGGTCGTTGTCTGGCGGCCTCGGGGTCAGCCGGGTCAGCCACATAGAAACGTGCCAGAATGTTGGTATCAAGGGCGATCATCTTTGCTTTCCCGCATGGCGAGGGCGACATCAAAATCGGCAAGACGGCGCTTGCCCGGCCGCGTGCAAACCAGCATGCCAAAGCCGTCTTCGGCAGTGGTTTGAGTGACTTGGCGCTTCACCTCGACGTGGATGACATGACCTTCCAGGCTGAAATCGAGTTGACAGCCGGGGGTGATGCCCAAGCGGCGACGGATTTCCACCGGAATGACAACTTGGCCTTTATCGGAAACAGTTGTTAACATGGCAACATTCCCCTCTTACCTAGTAAGAATATTTTAGCACAAGGCATTATTCCGACAACGGAATGCAGGTGGCGTAGTCTGTAATTGTCAATCATGAGCAGCATGATCTGCCCTCCCTTCGGGGTCGAGGCCGTTTTCGGCCAGGGCTACAGCGCGGAACATGGCGCGGCGCTTGTTCATGGTTTCTTCCCACTCTGCTGCGGGTTCGGAGTCGGCCACAATGCCTCCTCCGGCCTGAATATGCAGGGTGCCGTTTTTGATGACTGCAGTGCGGATGGCGATGCAGGTATCCATGTTGCCATTCCAGCCCCAGTAGCCCACGGCCCCGGCATATACGGCCCGGGATACCGGTTCGATTTCCCGGATGATTTCCATGGCACGAATTTTCGGCGCTCCTGATACGGTGCCCGCCGGAAAGCTGGCACGGAGGGCATCCATGGCATCCAGCTCCGGGCGCAGCCGACCAGTGACCTGGGAAACAATGTGCATGACATGGGAGTAGCGTTCAATGCCAAAGGAATCCGTCAGTGTGACCGAACCGACTTCGGCAATTCGGCCCACATCATTGCGGGCCAGATCAATCAGCATGAGATGTTCGGCACGTTCTTTGGGGTCTGCCAGAAGCTCTTTTTCCAGGGCTTCATCCTCTGCCCGGGTTTTGCCCCGGGGACGGGTTCCGGCAATGGGGCGTACGGTGACCTGCTGGTCTTCCACCCGGACCAGAATTTCTGGCGAAGAGCCCACCAGATAAGTGTCGTCCAGATCTACATAAAACATGTAGGGAGAAGGATTGACGCCTCGCAGGGCCCGGTAAAGGTCCAGAGGATGGGCACTCAGTTCGGTGGACAGGCGTTGCGAAGGCACGACTTGCATGACGTCGCCAGCAGCGATGTAATCCTTGATGTGATCCACTGCGGCCATGTATCCCTCACGGCTGAAACTGGCGGTGAAGTCTTCTTCCCTCACCCTGCGGGTTTGCACGGGGGGTGGCGGCGGCATGGCGCTTTGTCGTAGCCGCTTCTGCAGCGCATCCAGGCGCTGAAGACCCTGGTGATAGGCCTTGTCTTGACTGGGATCCACATGAACCAGAAGCCGGATGGTTCCACGTAAATTGTCAAAAATCAGCAGTTCATCGGCCACCAGCAACTGGATTTCCGGCAGATCGAGCGGATCAGGGAGGGTTGCGCTACGCGTCAGACGCGGCTCAATATAGCGAACAATATCGTATCCGAAGTAACCGACCAGTCCGCCACTGAAACGGTCATCAATGGCTTCTTCCAGGGGCGCGACCCGAAAGCGCGCGCGAAATGCGCTGATCCATTCGAGCGGGTCTTGCGGCTGGGCCCGTTCCGTTTCGACCCCCTCATTATGAACGGTCACCAACCCGTGATGCACGCGGATGATCTGCCGGGCAGGGAGCCCGATGATGGAGTAACGCCCCCATTTTTCACCGCCCTGAACGGATTCGAGTAGATAGGCATAGGGACCGTCTACCAGTTTCAGATAGGCGGAAAGAGGAGTATCGAGGTCGGCAATGACCTCGCGGGAAAGGGGAATGCGGTTATAGCCCTGGCTTGCCAGGGCAGCAAAAGTGGCTTCAGAAATCACGGATCACCTCGTTGGAACGATAAAAAGAAGGGCACTGCTTTTCAGCAGCAACGCCATCGTTTTCCCACACGTTCCAATTTCCGCATAATTTCCGTTACTCCTGTCTCAGGCGAGAATATCCAATAATTCACTCATATTGTCCAGTACAGCATCGGGATTGAGCGTGTGTACGGGTTCGTCACCATGATATCCATAGGTTACACAAGCTACGGGCATGCTAGCTGCGCGGGCTGCCTGGGTATCATTGCAGGAATCTCCGACCAACAAACAGTCACCTACCGGCTGATGAAAGTGGGCAGCAGCATGCAGGAGTTGCAATGGATCCGGCTTCTTTTTGGGAAGGCTGTCACCCGACAGGACCAGGCCAAAAAAGTCATATAACTCCAGACGTTTTAACAGGGGTTCGGTAAAAGCCTTGGCCTTGTTGGTGATGCAGACCAGCTCCCGGCCTTGCGCCTGAAGGGCTTTGAGGGTGTCGCTTACGCCTGGATAAATCTGACTGTGATCCAGCAGATGCTCTCCGTAGTATCGACTGAAATCGACCATGGCGGCGTCCAGTTCTGCTTCGCTGGGTTCCTGCTGAATACTCAGGGCCCGGCGCATCAGTTCACGAACGCCATTGCCGATGAAGCCGCGAATCACCGGCATCCCGGCAGGTTGACGCCCCAGTTTGCGAAGGGCGTGGTTGGCGGCTCCCGCCAGATCCGGAGCGGTATCAATGAGCGTACCGTCCAGATCCAGCAGTACCACCCGCGCCGTGAAGGGTGCGCTGACGTTCAGTTGCACCGTCATTTAACCCGCCAGTGCCTTGCGGAAAGCCGCAATGGTAGCTTTATAGTCTGGAGTGTTATAAATGGCGCTGCCGGCGACAAATACATCGGCACCAGCATCGGCGACCCGGCGCACATTATCGACTTTAACGCCACCATCTACTTCCAGTTCAATATGCTTGCCGGTAGCGTCAATGCGCTTGCGGATGGCTTCGATCTTACGCAGGGTGTAGTCAATGAAACTCTGACCGCCAAAACCGGGGTTGACGCTCATGACCAGTACCAGGTCCAGGTTTTCCAGGACGTAGTCCAGCACATCGAGGGGCGTTCCGGGATTGAGCGACACGCCAGCCTTGCAACCGAGGCTGTGGATCAACTGAATGGTGCGATCCAGATGAATGGTTGCTTCCGGATGCACGGTGATGATGTTGGCACCGGCCTTGGCAAACTCGGGAATGATGGCATCCACCGGGGCAATCATCAAATGCACATCCAGAGGCTTCTGGGTATGGGGTTTGATAGCCGCAGCGACCAGCGGTCCAATAGTCAGGTTGGGTACAAAATGGTTGTCCATGACGTCAACATGAATATAGTCGGCGCCAGCTTCATCCACTGCCCGCACTTCTTCACCCAGGCGGGCAAAGTCAGCAGAGAGAATGGAGGGTGAAATCTTGAATTGTGTCATACGGCCTCCAAAACAGGGCGAGAGCGCCGTGCGCCCTCGCCAGTTGCAAAAACCGGAATCGCTTCAGAGACCAGTGACGCGGGGATCCAGTTCACCTTTCTTGTAGCGTTTGAACATGTCATCCAGCTGAACGACCTTGATCTTGCTGGCATTGCCGGCCGTACCAAAGGCTTCGAAACGCTGACGGCAGATGTCGCGCATAGCATCCAGAGAAGCCGTGAGGAACTTGCGGGGATCGAAGTTCTTGGGGTTTTTGTAAAGGCTCTGGCGCACAGCACCCGTAGCGGCCAGACGCAGGTCGGTGTCTATATTGACCTTGCGCACCCCGTTTTTGATGCCTTCCTGAATTTCTTCGACGGGCACGCCGTAGGTTTCGCCAATATCACCACCAAATTCGTGGATGATTTTCAGCCATTCCTGGGGCACGGAACTGGAGCCATGCATGACCAGATGGGTATCGGGAATACGGGCGTGAATTTCCTTGATCCGGTCAATACGCAGTACCTTGCCGGTTGGCGGCTGGGTAAATTTGTAGGCACCATGACTGGTGCCGATGGCGATAGCCAGGGCATCTAGCTTGGTGGCCTTCACAAATTGGGCGGCTTCTTCCGGATCGGTCAGCATCTGGTCGTGGGTCAGACAGCCTTCGGCACCCACTCCGTCTTCTTCACCAGCCATGCCGGTTTCCAGGGATCCCAGACAACCCAGTTCACCTTCCACAGAAACGCCTACAGCATGGGCCATTTCAACCACTTTGGCAGTGACGGCGGTGTTGTAATCGTAGCTGGCCGGGGTTTTGGCATCTTCCATCAGGGAGCCGTCCATCATGACGCTGGAGAATCCGGAGCGGATGGCCTGAATACAAACGGCTGGGCTGGCACCGTGATCCTGATGGAGGACGACAGGAATATCGGGATATTCTTCAATGGCCGCCAAAATGAGGTGGCGCAGGAAGGGTTCACCAGCATATTTGCGGGCACCCGCAGATGCCTGCAGGATAACCGGCGCATCCACAGCAGCGGCGGCTTCCATGATGGCGCGAACCTGTTCGAGGTTGTTGACATTAAATGCGGGAATTCCGTAGCTGTGTTCTGCAGCGTGATCCAAAAGCTGGCGCAGTGAAACGAGGGCCATAGCACTTCTCCTAAACGTGAATGAAAAATGGTTGGTTTCTAATCAATCCTATAGACGGGATAGGCAAACTGCAAGCCGCCCGTCATTCCGGTGTTTCTGTCTAACCGCGATGGGTGACATCTCCTACGCGGACCAGTTTCAGGGTGTTGGTTCCGCCCGGAGAGCCAATGGGCTCACCAATGGTAATCAACATAAGATCTCCGTCGCGTACTGCACCACGACGGCGCAGTTCATCTTCGGCAGCGCGCATCACCTGCACAGGATCATCATGACGGTTTTGGGGGAAATTCACCGGATGAACGCCCCGGTACAAAGTCACCTTACGGCGGGTATACACCTGGGGCGTCAAAGCATAAATGGGTACCTTGGGATTAGCCCGCGATAACCACAATGCGGTAGAGCCACTTTCGGTAAAGGCGGCAATGGCGGCGATAGATGAGCGCAGGGTAGCCAGAAGCGCGGCAGCTGCGATGGTTTCATCCACTCCGGCAAGCGGGCGATCAATAATCTGCAGGGTGTTGGTGCTGGGGGCATGCCGTTCAACTTCGCGACAGGTACGGTCCATCGCCGCCACGGCCTCTACCGGATAAGCGCCGCTTGCCGTTTCTGCCGACAACATGACGGCATCCGTACCATCAAGAACCGCATTTGCCACGTCGGAAACTTCGGCACGCGTGGGTATGGGCTGATGAATCATGGACTCCATCATTTGGGTGGCGGTGATACTCAGGCGATTATGTTTTTGGGCCAGGGCGATAATGCGCTTCTGGACTGTAGGAACGGCTGCATCGCCAATTTCCACCCCGAGATCTCCCCGGGCGACCATGATGGCCTCGGATACTGCCAAAATTTCTTCAATCGCATCAACCGCTTCGGCACGTTCTATTTTGGCAATCAGGGCACCATGTCCTCCGGCTTCACGAAACAGGCGACGTGCTTCATCCATATCTGCTGCACTGCGCGGAAAGGAAACCGCCAGATAATCGGCTTCCAGTTGGGCGGCCGTGATGATGTCGGCCCGATCCTTATCGGTCAGGGCCGGCGCGGTCAGGCCACCACCGGCGCGATTGATCCCCTTGCTGTTGGACAATTCACCACCCTGTACTACCCGGGTATGAATTTCGCCGCCCTGAACCTTCTCGACCCAGAGCACAATCATGCCATCATTCAGCAGCAGTGTGGCACCACGATCAACATCGCTGACCAGCTGCGGATAAGTCACCCCCACCCGGGTTTGATCTCCCATGCTGCAGTGAATATCTAGAATAAAGGGTTCGCCTTCTTGCAGATGAATTTTGCCATCAGCAAATTTGCCGATGCGGATTTTCGGGCCCTGCAAATCGGCCAGGACCCCAATGGCGCGACCATGGGCACGTGCCCGTTCGCGCACCATTTCCGCTCTTTGCACGTGGTCTTCGGGGGAACCATGAGAAAAATTGAGGCGGACGACATCGACGCCCGCCTCGATCAGACGATCGATGACCTGCACATCAGAACTGGCAGGGCCTAGGGTTGCGACGATTTTCGTCCGGCGTATCAAGCGTTGTTACCTCGTGCACGTTCTTCAAGTATGGCAACGGCCGGTAAGGTTTTGCCTTCCAGAAATTCCAGAAAGGCACCGCCACCGGTACTGATGTAAGAAACTTTGTCTTCAATATGGAACTGATTGATGGCCGCGATGGTATCGCCACCACCGGCAATGGAAAATGCCGTGCTTTCGGCGACAGCCTGGGCAATGGCCCTGGTTCCCCCCGCGAAACTTTCAAACTCAAAAACGCCTACCGGGCCGTTCCAGACGATGGTCCCCGCTTTTCTGAGAATTTCGCCCAACGCCCTGGCGGTATCAGGCCCGATATCCAGAACCATGTCGTCTTCGGCAATGTCGGCTACTGCACAGGTACGAGCTGGTGCCGTGGCCGAAAATTCCTTGGCAACGACCACGTCCGTAGGCAGGGGAACCGCGCCACCCTTGGCTTTGGCAGCGGCAATGATGGCTTTTGCCTCGGGGACCAGATCAGCCTCGCAGAGCGACTTACCCACTCCATGACCTTCGGCAAGAATGAAGGTATTGGCAATACCACCGCCTACCACCAGCTGATCTACCTTATCGGCCAGTGATTTGAGAATGGTGAGCTTGGTGGATACTTTTGAACCCGCAACAATGGCCACCAATGGTCGTTTGGGATTCTGCAGGGCCTTACCGAGCGCATCCAGTTCACCCACCAGCAGGGGGCCAGCACAGGCAGTCGGTGCATACTTGGCGATGCCATGGGTACTGGCTTCGGCGCGATGGGCGGTACCAAAAGCGTCATTGACGAAAATGTCACAGAGTTTTCCGTATTTCTGCGCCAAAGTATCGTCATCTTTCTTTTCGCCCTTGTTGATGCGGCAGTTTTCGAGCATAACCACATCACCTGGCTTGACTTCAAAACCACCGTCCACCCAGTCCGCCTGCAAACGGACAGGACGACCGAGCAACTCGGAAAGTCGCTTGGCCACCGGAGCCAGAGAGTCTTCGGGTTTGAATTCACCTTCCGTGGGGCGACCCAGGTGTGAGGTGATCATGACGCCGGCACCGGCATCCAGAGCCATTTGGACCGCAGGTGCAGACGCCCGCACCCGGGTGTCGTCGGCAATGGCCCCTTCCTTGCTCAGGGGAACATTGAGATCAGCGCGGATAAAAACTCGCTTGCCTTGGGCAAGGCCACGCTTGCACAGGTCTTCAAAAGTCAAAACATGCATGATGGCATCTCCAGTTTGCAGTGATAATCAGTGACTGGCGACGTGCTTGACGAAGCGCATCATGTTGCAGGTATAACCATATTCGTTGTCATACCAAGACACTACCTTGACGAAAGTCGGATCCAGCTGCAAGCCAGCACCAGCGTCAAAAATGGACGGGGTCGGATAGCCACGGAAGTCGGTGGAAACCACTGAGGCTTCAGTGTAGCCCAGAACGCCTTTGAGCGGACCTTCACTGGCGGCTTTCATGGCCTTGCAGATTTCTTCGTAGCTGGTTTCCTTATTCAGCTCGGCGGTGAGGTCAACCACCGAAACGTCAGAGGTGGGCACCCGGAAAGACATACCGGTCAGTTTTTTGTTCAACTCCGGAATCACCTTGCCCACGGCCTTGGCAGCACCCGTGGAAGAAGGGATGATGTTTTCGAGAATGCCACGGCCACCGCGCCAGTCCTTGGCAGAAGGACCATCAACGGTTTTCTGGGTCGCGGTAGTAGCATGCACTGTACTCATCAGGCCGCGTTTGATGCCGAAATGATCATTCAGCACCTTGGCGATGGGCGCCAGGCAGTTGGTGGTGCAGGAAGCTGCTGATACGATTTTTTCACCGGCATACTTGCTGTGATTTACCCCGTAAACAAACATCGGGGTGTCATCCTTGGAGGGCGCAGACTGCACCACTTTTTTGGCGCCGGCATCCAGATGCTTCTGACAGGTCTCGCCCGTCAGGAAAAAGCCGGTAGACTCAATGACTACATCTACGTTTACATCGCCCCACTTGAGATTGGCAGGATCGCGTTCGGCGGTCAGGCGGATGCTCTTGCCGTTGACGACGAGATCATTGCCCTCAACCTTGACTTCACCCTGAAAGCGGCCGTGAACTGAATCATACTGCAGCATGTAAGCCAGATAGGCAGGCTCAAGTAAGTCATTGATGGCAACAACTTCAATGTTGTTGAACTCTGCTTCCTTGGCGATGGCGCGGAAAGCCATGCGGCCGATACGGCCGAAACCATTAATACCTACGCGAATGGTCATTATATTTACTCCTCAAAATTGCAAATGAATTCAAAGCGCCTGGAACTGGGCAATAATGTTGTCCACAGTGAAGCCGAATTTGGCGAAGAGCGTCGCTGCCGGAGCGGAAGCCCCGAAATGATCAATACCGACGACGGCTCCGTGCAATCCGACGTATTTGTACCAGAGTCCCGTGGTGCCTGCTTCAATGGCGACCCGCTTGCTGATGCCGGCCGGCAAAACACTTTCCTGATAGGCAGCATCCTGAGCGGCGAAGATGTCCATACAAGGCATGGAAACCACGCGAACGGCGTGACCCTGTTCAGCCAGTTTCGCCTGGGCGGCCAGAGCCAGTTCAACTTCAGAACCGGTAGCAATCAAAATGCCTTGTGCCTTACCACCTTCGGCATCCTTGATGACATAGCCACCACGACGGGCGTTGGCTACGGTTTCATCCGTATGGGGCAGTGCCGGCAGGTTCTGACGGCTGAGCGCGAGCAAGGAAGGCGTACGCTGCAGCTTGACGGAAGATTCCCAGGCAATGGCGGTTTCCACGGCGTCTGCAGGACGCCAGACGTTGAGGTTGGGGATCAGGCGCAAGCTATTGACCTGCTCGACCGGCTGATGGGTGGGGCCATCTTCACCCAGACCAATGGAATCATGAGTCATGACATAGACGACACGAATACCCATCAGGGCTGACATGCGGATCGCGTTGCGGCTGTAATCCGAGAAAATCAGGAAGGTGCCACCAAAGGGCAGGAAGCCGCCATACAATGACACACCGTTCATGATGGCCGACATGCCGAATTCACGCACGCCGTAGTGAATGTAATTACCCATCAAACGGTGCTTGCCGATGTCAATCGCTTCTTTCCAGCGGGTATTGTTGGAAGGCGTCAAATCGGCGGAGCCACCGAGAAACTCGGGCAGTGAGGCCGCAATACCCTGAATAGTTTTGCCTGAGGCAACACGGGTCGCAATTTTCGGATTTTCCTTGCGGAACTCGCTGATCATCCGGTCAATGGCGGCGTCAAATTCGGGGCTGGCTTCGCCGCTCAGGCGCCGTTCAAATTCGGCCGCTTCCTTGGGGAAGTTGGCCTTGTATTTGGCAAACTTTTCCTTCCAGTCGCTCTCCGCTTTTTCGCCCTTGGCCTTGGCATTAAAGCCGTGGTAAATCGCTTCCGGAATTTCAAAGGGTGCACCACTCCAGCCGAGATTCTTGCGCGTCAGGGCAACTTCTTCAGCGCCCAGCGCGGCTCCATGTACATCGTGGGTGCCGGCTTTGTTGGGTGAGCCATGACCAATGACGGTCTTGCAGCAAATCAGGGTCGGCTTGGTGGTCTGTTTGTGGGCCTGGGCAATAGCCTTTTTGATGGCTTCAGGATCATGACCGTCCACATGACGAACGACATGCCAGCCGTAGGCTTCAAAACGCGCCGGGGTATCGTCCCCGAACCAGTCGTCCACGTGACCATCAATGGAAATGTTATTGTCATCGTAAAAACAGACAAGCTTGTTCAGTCCCCAGACCCCGGCCAAAGAGCAGGCTTCATGGGAAACCCCTTCCATGAGACAGCCGTCGCCGAGAAACACATAGGTGTAGTTGCTGACGATTTCATGATCGGGGCGGTTGAACTGGGCAGCCAGCATACGTTCCGCCAGGGCCATACCCACACCGTTGGCAATGCCCTGACCCAAGGGGCCCGTGGTGGTTTCAACGCCGGGGGCATCGCGATATTCGGGATGACCGGGAGTTTTGCTGTGCCACTGACGGAATTGCTTAAGATCATCAATGGACAAATCGTAACCGCTCAGATGGAGGAGCGCATACTGCAACATCGAACCATGACCGTTTGAAAGAATGAAACGGTCACGTCCGGCCCAATGCGGATTGGCCGGGTTGTGTACCAGAAAATCATTCCACAAGACTTCGGCGATGTCCGCCATGCCCATAGGCATTCCGGGATGGCCGGAGTTCGCTTTTTCGACGGCATCCATGGCCAGAACGCGAATGGCATTGGCCAGATCAGTACGGGTTACAGTCATAACTCACTCCTTGGATAGATGAAAATGTCAGTCGGCGCGCTGGTGGGTGCGGACCCGGCGTAAAATACCGTCGTGACCGGAAATGACCAGGGTTTCGCTCTCTACAAAGTAGTGGGAACGGGTAACGCCATCAAGAATGTCGCCGGAAGTCAGGCCAGTCGCGACGAAAAGCACGTCGTCACTGGAAACCAGTTCATCACGGCTCAGCCATTGGCCTACTTTCAGGCCTGCTTCGGCAATCGCTTCGGCTTCGCCGGGTTTTTGCGGGGCCAGGCAGCCAAACATATCTGCGCCCATGGCACGGGCGGCGCAGGCCGAGATGACGCCTTCGGGTGTGCCGCCGATGCCCATCATCGCGTCCACTTTGGTACCCAGGGCTGCCATGATGCCACCACTGACGTCACCGTCTGTCTGCAGGCGAACCGTCGCGCCTGCAGCCTGAATTTCCCGGATCATGGCGTCATGACGGGGCTTCTTCAGAAGGAAAATACGCAATTCTTTAACATCTTTGCCGAGAGATTTGGCCAGTGCCTGCAGTTTGGCTTTCATAGGTGCTTCGGGATCGATTTTGCCGCGTGCCGGGGCGGGGACAATCAACTTGTCCATGTAATAGGCGGGGCCGGGCTGGAACATGCTGCCTTTGGGGGCTGCAGCCAGTACACAAATGGAACCGGGCATGCCCTGGGCTAAGAAGGTGGTGCCTTCGACGGGATCCACGGCGATTTCCACTTCCGGACCCGTGCCCGATCCGACCTGCTCACCGTTGTAGAGCATGGGGGCTTCGTCTTTTTCGCCTTCGCCGATGATAACCACGCCACGCATGGGGACTTGAGCAATGGCAGCGCGCATAGCATCTACAGCGGCTCCATCTCCCAGTTCTTTTTCACCTCGCCCAATCCAGGCGCTGGCAGCGCGGGCGGCAGATTCGGTAACGGGGAGTAGAGACAGCGCAAGACTACCTATGGATGACATAAGCTTGTTCCCTTCAGTGGCGGAATTAGATAGAAGACATAATTCGTTTTAGCATAAATCAAAGGACCGCGTTTGGGAACTCGGAGGCCTTATCGGCGGCATGCTCCAGCCAGTTTCGCCAGGTCTGGTGCAAATTCGGATCCAGTGTGGCCAGAACGGAGCGCGGTTTCAGGTCTTTTTCCTGAAGAGCCTGACCATTGAACTGGGAAATTTGCCCCCCAGCTTCCTGAAGAATCAATGCGCCTGCGGCGCGATCCCAGAGTTGCTGGGCACCATGCAAATAAAAATGATAGCGCCCCGCCGCCAGCCAACACCATTCCAATACGGATGAACCGAAATTACGTTGGCTATGAAAGGGGCGTTCATCAATGATGCGCAGGGCCAGATTTCGATCCAGTCGCTTGTAATCCACCACCCCTACGCAGTGTTTCAGTGTTGGCGCTTCGCGCGTGTGGAGCATAGCCCCATCGATTTTAGCCCCTTTTCCCTGTACGGCTGAAAAAAGTTCAGCGCGTACCGGATCATAAATCCAGCCCATGACCGAATGCCCCTTTTCCAGCAGGGCCAGAGAGATGCCAAAAATCGGTACCCCGGCGGCAAAATTACTGGTGCCGTCCAGAGGGTCCAGGCACCAGAGTGCATCACTGTTTTCCAAAAGGGATTGTTGTTCTGCGCGGGGCATCTCTTCACCCAGCAAGGGAATATCGGGGTAGCGGGCGGCCAGCATATCCTGAAGAAAATTCTGGCTGTCTATGTCGGCGCTGGTAACGATGCTGCCGTCAGGCTTGCGACTGCTGACTACGGTATGAAAACGCGGCAGAACAAAACGCTCGGCACTGGTACGCAGCAATTTCCCCACCCATTGCTGGTCGATTTCATTGATTCTGGACATGCCCATCTCCGTGAATTTTGACCCACTACTACGGCGCTGCGATGATATGCGGGTTATTTCTTGCTGAAAGCCTACAGTGATGCCGCGCATTCATTTATACGCTGATTCCGAATTACCCGAAAGCGGCGCTTTTCTTTTGCCCACGGAGCCCAGCCATCATTTATTGAAAGTGCTGCGCGCACGCATTGCTCAGGAGCTGACCCTTTTCAACGGGGATGGTTGCGTCTACGCAGGTACATTGAAAGGCATTTCCGGTAACCGCGCCGAAATCCTGATCAACGGGCGTTTTGTGCGGCAAACACGTTCTCCGCTCATGATTCATCTGTGGTTGCCCTTGATGCGCGGGGAGCGTTGGGACTGGAGTCTGCAAAAAGCCGTAGAGCTGGGCGTGCAGACGATTCAGCCGGTGGCTTGCCAGCATGCCGTGGTACAGATGAAAGAAACGCGCGGCGAAAAACGTCTCCAGCGTTGGCAGGATATGGTGATTGCCGCCTGTGAGCAGAGTGGCGCGACGTGCATTCCCAAGGTGCTGCCGCCTATGGCTCTGAGTGATGCCTGGCCCCTGTGCCGGGGGCGGGGTCTGGTTCTGGACCCTGCGCCGGAGAATGCGAAAATGCGTGAACTGCTGCACCCCGAGTCGGAAGTGACGTTGTTAAGCGGGCCTGAAGGTGGACTGAGCAGTTCAGAACTGGCGGCGGCAAGTGCCCATGGTTTTCAAAAGGTGCATATGGGGCCACGCATTCTGCGGGCGGAAACCGCTGCTGTTGCAGCAGTCGCCGTGTTGCAGGCGTTGTGGGGGGATCTCTGAAAACTAAATCCAGCCGGCTTTTTTGAAGCGACGGTAAAGGTAATAGGAGGATCCGGCCATGACGGTCAGGGCCATGGGGTATCCGAATTTCCAGTGCAATTCCGGCATGTATTCAAAGTTCATGCCCCAGATGCCCGTAAAAATGGTAATCAGCACCAGAATGGCACCCCAGCCCGCCAGTTTTTTATTGACCTCGCCGTGGTCGATGGCAATCAGGGAAAGATTGACCTGAATGGCTGTGGAAATGGTGTCACGGATGGTATCCAGTTGGCTGTTGAGCAACATGATGTGATCATGAACATCTCGGAAGTAGTTTTCTGCACCATCTATCTGGGCGGGGACCCGTCCGCCAAACAGTTTGCTGAAGCCGTCTGCCAGAGGCAGTAATGCATGGCGTAACACATTGCTTTTGTATTTGAAATCATATAGACGCTCCATGTTCTGGCGCGCATCCTGATTGTGAAACATCACGGTTTCCAGTTGTTCCAGTTCATCATCCAGCATATCTACGACCGGGAAAAACAGGTCGACAATGGCGTCAGACAGGGCATAAAGCACATAGGCAGAGCCGTATTTGAGCATATGCGGCTCGCGTTCGGCCCGGGCACGGACGCCCAGCAGGGTTTGCTCACACTCCTGACGGACGGAAAGCACAAAATTGCTGCCGACAAAAATATTGATCTGCCCCATATGCAGATCTTTGCCGTGGTAGGCCGGAGCCTGAAGTATGACGAAAAGATGTTCGTCGTACTCTTCCACCTTAGGCCTTTGCAAGCCATTAAATACATCTTCCACGGCCAGTTCATGCAGATTGAACTGCTTTTGCAGAATGCGCAGTTCCGGTTCCGTCGCATCCTGCAGGGCAACCCAGACAAAGTTACCGGCTTGCTGCAAGTACTGAGTAACGTCCTCCAGTGTGCTGTCTGCAACTTTATGTCCATCGTTATATACCACACAGTTGACCAGCATATATTTACTCCTTTGCGGAAGTTGTGGTCGTTTACCTCATAAACGGTTCCGCCGGAAACGCTAACAGCCATTTCCGGCGGAAAAACAGGCCCGCAAGCTGCGCGGACCCATAAGCAAAACCCTCAGACCTGGGGTTGCACGCGCGCCTCTTCAATTTTTTCGAGGCTACCACGGGTTTCGACCCGGAAAACCCAGGTCAATACGGCCCCCAGTATTGACGTGCACACCAGAATGATCAACAGGGTTTGGGTACCAATGGTGTGGAGCAGGATGGGGAACAAAAAGGCCGTCATGACCGCCCCAATTTTGGCGAAAGAAGCCGCAAAGCCGGCACCATAGCCGCGAATGGAGGTCGGAAACACTTCACCGGCCAGCAGATAGGTCTGGGCGTTGGGGCCGAGATTGGTCATGAAGTTGAAAAGCATGAATCCGGCAAAAAGCAGAATGGTTTTGTCCCCATCGGGCAGATTCAGAGAAATGGCGGCCAGACCCAGACCGACAGCACAGCCGATAAAGCCGATGATCTGCAACTTGATGCGGCCGGTCCCTTCCACGAAGAAAATGGCAGCAAGCACCCCCAGAATCAACAGCACATCGAGCAGGGCGGTTCCCTTGGCAGAGAGCATTACATTTTGTGCCAGGTCAGCAACGCTATGTACATCCCTGGAAGCACCCAGGGTGGTGGCCAGAATGATCGGGGTAAAAATACCGATACCGTAAGTACCTAAATCCTGAATGAACCAGGGGATGGCGGCGAGGAAAGTGGCGCGCCGGTTTTTGTTGTTGAAAAGCACAGCAGGACTGACTTTCTGGTGGTGATGGGCGTGTTCTCTGTTGAGGACCACTTCCTTGGGGTATTGGGGAACCCGCTTGAGCAGGCGGCGGGTTTCCTTTTCCGCTTCTTCCATACGCCCCTTGCTGGCCAGCCAGTGGGGGCTGTCGGTGATAAAAAACCGGCCGACAATCACCAGAATGGCCGGGATAACCGCTGCAGCGTACATCCAGCGCCAGGCATCCACTTCGGGATAAACATCGAGAATGATAATGCCCAGACCGGCACCGACAATTGCACCTACCGCCTGAAAGGCAAAGGCGCCAAGCACCAGGCCGCCGCGTCCCTTGCTGGGAACCGCTTCAGAAATGACCAGATGGGCGGTGGGGTAGTCACAACCCAGAGCCAGCCCAATCCCGAAGAGGCAGATCACCATCCAGAGATAACTGGGGCTCAGGGTGAGACCGATGAGAAACACCACAAAAATCACCATTTCGGCAATAAACATGCGTTTACGTCCGAATATGTCGGATAATCCGCCCAGCATGGTGGCACCAATCAGGATACCGAAAAGTGCTACGGCAGTGACTACCCCTTTTTGGGCTGCCTGCAGGGTAAAGTCCCGGACAATGAGGGGTAAGGCAATACCCGTCATGAAAATCACCAGGCCTTCAAAAAACTTGCCGGCCACGGCAAGGCTCCAGATGCGCCACTGCATGGCCGTCATGGGGGTTCCCTTGAGGGACGTGCCATCGGACCAGACAGGTGTTTCGTCAATATATTGCTGGATACTTTTCCCCGAAGGCGGGGTGTGAATTTTTTCTGTGCTCACGGTCAGGTGCTCCTTGGAGTGGATTTAGCCAGCGGATTCCGGTGAATGGTTACCATTAAAGGGATTGAGTTCCTGAGAATTGGTCTCGCCGTACATGACGTGGGCGCGGCTTACCACCAGTCCGTCGACGGGACCAATGGCATGGAGGTCCTTATTGTCGTAGGGAATGACCTGGAGCAGGTGCCGCAAGGCATTCAGTCGAGCCCGTTTTTTGTCATTGGATTTGACCACCGTCCACGGCGCATAAGCGGTATCTGTATGAAAAAACATGGTTTCCTTAGCGCGGGTATAATCTTCCCAACGATCCAGGGAGGCGAGATCCATGGGAGATAGCTTCCACTGCTTGAGGGGATGCACTTTACGCTCTTCAAAACGCCGGTGCTGCTCGTCACGGGTCACCGAAAACCAGAACTTGACCAGATAGATGCCGCTGTAAATCAGGTGTCGCTCAAATTCCGGAACCTGGCGCATGAATTCCTGATAATCAGCTTCATTACAGAAACCCATGACCCGCTCGACGCCCGCGCGGTTGTACCAGGAGCGATCGAAAAATACCATTTCACCAGCAGTAGGCAGTTGTTCCACATAACGCTGGAAGTACCACTGTCCCTTTTCTCTTTCAGAGGGTTTATCCAGCGCAACCACTCTGGCGCCACGTGGATTGAGATGTTCCATGAAGCGCTTGATGGTGCCGCCCTTGCCCGCCGCATCCCGCCCTTCAAAAATGACGACAACTTTCTGACCGCTGGATTTTACCCAGGCCTGTAACTTGAGCAGTTCTACCTGCAGGCCATATTTATCGTGTTCATAGTCCCGGCGCGTCATCCGGAACTTGTAGGGATAACCGCCGCTACGCCAGTCGTCATTGAGGGCATCATCCGTGTTGGCGACGTGCTTGCGCGGATGGATGGCTCCACTCTCATGCAGATGCTCCAGGTCTTCCGGGCTGACATCCGAATGAATCACCCGAATGGCGTCATCCAGAGACTGGGCGGCCTGGGGATGGCTGTTGACATAGTCGGTGACGATGGCACTTTGCTGAGCCTGGGCTGCTTCTACGGCTTCATGGATGACGAAATCACGAATACCTTCAGGACTTAAATCCGGGGCAATATCTCCCGAGCTGGTGAGGCTATGGGCGCTGTCCTCTGCGGAGAGAGCTTGTTCCTGCAGATTTTGGGTGGATTTGGAGCTTTCTGCCATGATGACCCCTGATAAGTGATTGGAATTGCAAAAGGATAATATCAGGTAAATATGACGCTTTTATGACAATCGTTTGAGTTTTATCGGCCCGGATGAAATTCCGGTGAGATGAATTTGAGCCTTGGTCAGACGGTGCCGCTTGGGTTGACAGCGCCTGCGGCAGGATGGACCATTCCCTTAAATCGTTTAGAGAACTTCAATATGGAAATTCTGTTAGCCAATCCGCGCGGTTTTTGTGCCGGGGTCAATCGTGCCATTCAAATTGTGGACCGCGCCCTGGAGCTTTTCGGGGCACCGATTTATGTACGTCATGAAGTGGTGCATAACCGCCATGTCGTCGAGGACCTGCGTGCCCGTGGGGCGGTTTTTGTGGAGGAACTGGACGAAGTTCCCGATGCGGCAACGGTGATTTTCAGTGCGCATGGGGTACCCATTGCGGTACGTCAACATGCGGCCGCCCGGGGGCTGAGCGTATTTGACGCGACTTGCCCGTTGGTCACCAAGGTCCATATGGAGGTCAAGAAATACAGTCGGGACGGGATGGAAATGGTGCTGATTGGTCATGCCGGGCATCCGGAAGTGGAGGGCACCATGGGGCAGGTGGAAGAAGGAATGATGTATCTGGTCTCCAATGTGACTGATGTGGCCAGCCTGACTCCGCGAAACCCGGAAAAGCTGGCTTATATTACCCAGACTACCCTGAGTATGGATGATACCGCCGAGGTGATTCAGGCCTTGCGTGCGCGTTTTCCCCATATTCAGGGCCCCAAAAAAGATGACATTTGTTATGCCACCCAAAATCGTCAGGATGCCGTCAAAACCCTGGCTCCCGAGGTGGATATTTTGCTGGTGGTCGGTGCGCCCAACAGTTCCAACTCCAGTCGTCTGGCCGAGCTGGGCGGAAGGCTGGATACCCCAACGCATCTGATTGAAGATTCGAGCCAATTGCGTCGGGAATGGTTTGCTGATGTCGGCAAAATCGGGATTAGTGCCGGTGCGTCGGCACCGGAAAGTCTGGTGAAAGGTATTATCGACCAGTTACAGGAATGGGGTGCTACAGCGCCGCAGGAAACGGCGGGGGTTGAAGAAAAGGTCATTTTCAGCTTGCCTCTGGCGCTCGTGCAGGCACAATCCCGTCGGCAGGATGCCGGGCAGGTGACCGGGGACTCCGCCTAATCGCTGGAGTCAGGCAGCTTTTCGCCGATCAGTTCGTCTGCCTGTAATTGACGCGGATTGAGTTCTACCGGCTCAGAGACAGATAATTCCTTGTTGTCTGCTATCGCCTTGAGGTCCCGGAACTTTCTGGCAGAACTGAGAACACGACCTTCCAGTGAGCCGGTGGCCTTGTTATAGGCATCAACGGCCTGTCCCAGATTTTTCCCTACCCTGCTCCAGTGTCCGGCAAGCGTATGGAGACGATCATAAAGTTCTTTGCCAAGCTCACTGATGGCTCTGGCATTTTCTGCCAGAGATTCCTGCCGCCATCCGTAAGAAACGGCTCGCAGCAGGGCAATGAGGGTGGTTGGGCTGGCAACAATGACTTTTTGTTCGACGCCAAATTCAATCAGAGCTGGATCGGCCTGGAGCGCCGCGCTGAAAAATACTTCTCCGGGGACAAAAAGCACCACGAATTCAGGGGTGGGCTGAAATTGTTCCCAATAGGACTTTTTGCCGAGTTGGGTCATGTGCGTGCGTAGTTCCTGGGCATGCTTGAGCAGGAACTGCTGACGTTTTTGCTCATCCTCGCTTTCCATGGCTTCCAGGTAAGCGTTAAGGGGCGCCTTGGCATCTACAATCAGGCGTTTGCCTCCGGGCAGTCGGACAACCAGATCGGGGCGTTGCTGCCCGGTTTCCGTCTGCACGCTTTCCTGTTCAGCAAAATCACAGTAGGCCAGCATTCCTGCCATTTCCACAACGCGTTTGAGCTGCATTTCGCCCCAGCGGCCTCGCGCGGCAGGTTGACGCAGTGCCTTTACCAAGGCTGCTGTTTCCTGATGCAGGCGGGGCAGATGGTCCTGAACGAGGCCACGCAGTTGTTCATTTAAAGCGCCATAAGCATCAATACGCGTTTTTTCCATGGCATCCATGCGCTGGCCCACTTTTTCCATGGATTCACGAATGGGCTCGATGAGTTGTCCCACGGCTTTCTGGCGGCCATCCCAGTCAGTTTTGGCGTTTTCCTGAAAGCGTTCGAGGTTTTCCCTGGCGAGATCCAGAAAAGATTGATTATTGCGGCGCAGGGCATCGGCAGAGAGGGACTGGAAAGTTTCGGTGAGGCGCTGCCGGGCTTCTTCCAGCAAAGTCAGTTTCTCATTACTGCGCAAGCGCTCCTGTTCCAGGCGTTCCTGTAATTCTGCCTGCTGACCGCGTATCTGATTGAGATTATTATGTAACTGATTGATTTCATCCTGAGCAGTTTTGAGTGCTTCATTCAGCAAGGGGATCTGCTGGTTTTCTGTCTCTGCCCGGACCCGGTTTTCATTTTGTTTCAGCAGCTCGGATTGTTGCGCCTGAATATGGGCGCGCAATTCGGAGATGACTTGTTCCTGACGTGCCTGGACAGCTGCTGCCTCGTCCTGCTGGCGACGTAAGTTTTGCCGGCTCAAAAAAAACAGAATACCCAGACCGAGCAGCATCCCGGCCAGAAAAACCAGAAAAAGTTCCCAGATCACATGATCCACCCGTGTACATAATGAGTCATGAGCATACGGCAAGTGCGCAGGAAAGGCGAAGGGGCTCTCAGTGAGCGGGCTTCGCCAAAGTAATTACCTGATCAGGATTCCAGTTGGGAGGTGCAACTGGGGCAACGCGTAGCCGCCAAAGGGATGGAGGAAAAGCAATAGGGGCAGTTTTTGGTGGAAACCGGTGCAACAGGCTTGGGGTAGAGTTTGTTGATTACGCGGACAATGGAAAATATGACCAGAGCAATGATGAAAAAGCTGATCAGTGACATGATGAACAGGCCATAATTGAGGGTGACTGCGCCTGCTTTTTTCGCCGCAGCGAGGGTCAGGTAAGGACCGGGAGTGCTGCCCTCTTTCAATATGACGTATAGATTGGAAAAATCGACCTTGTCGAGCAGCAGGCCGATGGGCGGCATGATGATGTCGCCTACCAAAGCGGTGACTATGGCAGAAAAAGCCGTACCAATAACAAAAGCGACCGCCAGATCGATCACATTCCCACGCTGCAGAAATGTTTTGAAGTCTCCTATAAAATCCTTGAACATGGTTTCTCCCTTTTTGAGTTATGGGCAGGAAAATCTTTTAGTTAATTGTAAGGTAATTGTTTTCTACCGATTTTTATCCTACTCAATTTCTCCAGAGATGCCTATAGAGCTTCGCCTTAAAAAGTGGCCTGGATCATTATTTATTGGTGCATGCAAAACTGATTCACCTGCTTCTTCTCCTGATCCATTTGCTGATGTCCTGAGGCTTGGGTACATGCAGCACCGCCATCTTCGCAGGTCATGGCCCAGCTTTGGGCCAAATCGAAAAAGTGTGCGGCATGCCCTGCGGGTTCCGCGTAGGGGCTGTGGGTGAATAAAGGATGCAGAGCATGAAAATATTGGCTTTCTTCGTTGGTCCATTGGGCAACCGCCTGCCAGCAGGCGGATTGGGCATTGATCGGCATTTGGGCGCAGCCGATAGCATTATTACGGGCGTGTAGGAGTGCCTGTTGCCAGTTGGGACAAAACTGCCGTTCTGCAGTAGCCCGTTGGCCAGCAATGGCTGCCAGGTGCCGTTCGGCCAGTTCAGCTTTTTGTTGCGCGAGTTGGGCGCTTTGGGTGGCGGCGCTGCTCGTCAAATGGTTGGGCCCGGAGGGCGTTATAGTGGCGCAGCCGGCCAGGCTGGCAAGGACCAGTAATAACAGGATTTTTGCAGGCATTACGGACTCGCTATTCTACGGATAGTTGTTCGTTATATATCACAATTCAGTGATAATGCAGAACTTATCCATTCAGATGTCATACCGAAACAGGTCCGCGCAGCCTACGGCGCGGACCAAGGTCGCTGCAAAGCTTCCCGCCCAAGCGCCGTTTTGAGGTTTATGGGTGATCCCCGGAAATCCCCGGGCTGCTCTGTGCCGGCTGAGGCTGGCGTCGCCAGCGTCCTTTCCAGTTTTCAAAAAGTACATAAAAAGCGGGAGTGATATACAGGGTCAAAAATTGTGAAACAACAATGCCCCCGGCTACCGCAACACCCAGCGGAACCCGCGATTCTGCACCAGCGCCGATGCCGATGGCGATAGGCAAAATACCCAATACCGCCGCAAGGTTGGTCATCATGATCGGGCGAAACCGGGTAATGCAGGCATCGACAATGGCATCTTCTGCGCTGGCACCCTCGCGACGCCGATGGACGGCAAAATCCACCATGATAATGCCATTTTTCTTGACCAGACCCACGAGCATAATAATGCCCACAAAGCTGAACAAATCCAGTTCCTGATGGAATATCCACAAAGCCAGCAGCGCGCCGAAACCTGCCAGTGGCAAGGCGGTCAGAATGGTCAACGGGTGGATGAAGTCTTCGTAGAGAATGGCCAGAATCGCATAAATCAGGGCGATGGTGGCAAGAAGCAGCAAGGGCAGCGTGTTCGTGGATTGAGAAAAGGCCGCTGCCGAGCCGCCAAACTCACCCTGCACGTTGGCGGGAAGAATTTGTGCGGCAGCCTTTTGCACCCTTTGGGTGGCCTCTCCCAGGGAGACACCGGGGGCCAGATTGAAGGAAATGGTGACACTGGGCAGGCCATCATAATGACTGATACTCAAGGGCCCTACGCCATAGGCAAAATGGGCGATGGCTGCCAGGGGGACCAGACCGGCAGTACCGGGAATGGTAATTGCCGAAAGGGCTCCCAGATTTTCCTGAAACTTTCTCTCCAGATCAAGAATGACCTCGTACTGGTTGGTGGAGGCATAAATGGTGCCAACCTGGGTGCCACCGAAGGCAAAGTTGAGGGCCTGCTCAATACCTTGGGGTGTTACCCCGAGGGCCTGGGCACGTTGGTGCATTACATGGACCTCGATTTCGGGGTTGGCTAGCTGCAGATCACTATTGACGGCCTGGAGTCCCGGCACTTTGCGCAGGGCTTTTACCAAATGGGGGACTGCTTCGTTGAGACTGTCCTGATCTTCGCTCTGGAGAATGTATTGGTAGTGAGACTGCGACGATACCGGCCCCATCTGAATGGCTGGAGGCAACTGGAAGCTGGCCTCGACACCATTAAAGTGACTGACAATTTGGCGTAACTGGATGATGACCTGCTCTCCGGAAGCTCTTTGTCCCAGGGGCTTCAGACGGATAATCAGGCGTCCGGTATTGGCGGACCCGAAAGCGCCCGCTCCCTGCCCGGCACTGGACATGACCGCCTGTACGGCCTTGTTGTGACCTACGGCCGTGGCGATACGTTGCTGGGTATCTTCCAGTTGACTGAAGGAAATACCCTGAGGGTACTCCAGATTGCCCATGATCATGCCGCTGTCTTCGCTGGGAATGAACCCTTTAGGCAGAATGACGAACAGGCCGATCATGCCCAGCAGACTGAGCAGTGCAGCTATATACACCCAGCCGCGATGCTGCATGGTTTTGCGCAAACTGCGTCCATACCAGTTGCGCAGCCGCGAGAAGCCCGACTCAAAGCGGCTGGGACTATGATGTTTTACCCGCAAATAACGGGCGCAGAGCATGGGGGTCAGGGTCAGCGAGACCAGTCCGGACATGAGGATGACGATGGCTATCGTGACCCCGAACTCCCGGAACAAACGACCAATAATGCCACCCATAACCAGAAAGGGCAGGAACACCACAGCTAGCGAAAGCGTCATGGAAATGACGGTAAAACCAATTTCCCGGCTGCCGGTAATGGCCGCATGGAAAGGTTCTTCACCATTTTCTTCGTGGCGGGTGATATTTTCGAGCATGACCACGGCGTCATCCACCACAAATCCGACGGCCAAAGTCAGGGCCAGCAGCGTCAGGGTGTTCAGGGTGTAGCCCAGTTCGTAGATAATGGCGAAAGTGGCCAAAATGGAGGTTGGAATGGCTACTGCCCCAATCAGCGTGGGGCTTCCCCGGCGCAGGAACAGCCAGAGCACGCCCGCTACCAGCAGGGAAGCCAGAAGCAAGGTGATTTCCACTTCTTCCACGGCGGAGCGGATATAGTCCGCTTTGTCATAAACCACCGTCATTTTCGCCCCGCCGGGCAGACTGGCAGCAAGCGTCGGCAGGCGCTTGCCGATGGCATCGGAAATGGCGACCGTATCGGCGTCGGGCTGACGGACGACCGCCAGAATCAGGGCGCGCTGGTTACCAATCCAGCTGGCAATCTGGTCATTATCCACCCCATTGCGCACCTGAGCGATGTCGGAAAGGGGGACTACAGCGCCGTTGGCAAAAGTTACGGGCATGTTGGCAAAAGCCTGGGCGTCCTGTAGCTGACCATGAACATTCACCGCGTAATTACGGACGGCGCCCAGAACCGTTCCCTGGGGTAAATTCACATTGTGATTGTTGATGGCCGTGCTGAGATCCTGCAGGGAAATACCATGCGCCTGCATGGCAAATGGATTGGCATGAATGCGTACGGCGTAATTCTGCTCACCAAATATTTGCACCTGCGCTACCCCGGGAATCCCGGAAATGGCTGGCACCACCTTGTCTACTGCGTACTCATTGAGCTTGTAGATGGGCATATTGGGTGCGGAAAGGGCGATGAATTCGATGGGGGCCGCAGAAGGATTCAGCTGTTTGACAAAAGGCAGGCTGGTCATGCCGGGTGGCAACAGATGACTGGCCTGGGTGACGGCATTGGATACATTCTGGGTGGCTACGTCGATATTCTGGCTGAGATCAAACTGCAGAATGATGCGTGTGGAACCCTGATTATTCACGGAACTCATCGAAGACAGTCCGGGAATGGAAGAAAACTGTTTTTCGAGAGGCGTGGCGACGGCACTGGCCATGGTCTGAGGGCTGGCGCCAGGCAAACTGGCCGATACCATGACGGTTGGGAAATCGACGCTGGGCAGGAGGGCGACGGGCAGATTAGTAAAGGCAAAAATGCCGTAAATCACCAGCCCGAGAATGATGATAACGGTCATCACCGGGCGCCGGATGAATAACGCCGAGAAATTCACGAGGGGCTACCTTGATGCTGCTGCTTGGTAGAGTGCCCGGCCGCACCGGTTTGTACGGCGGCACCGGGATATAGTCGCGCCGGGAGCGGGAAAATGACCCTGGTTTGGGGCGTAATACCACTGATCACCGCCTTTTTTCCTGTTTCCCAGAGAACCTGAATGGCCTTGTCCGTTGCTTTGCCCTGTTCGACGGTATAAACGAAAGGACCGGAACTACCCTGCTGCACAGCTCCTACGGGCAGAACCAGAGCATTAGCGATGTGCTGGACCGGCATTTGCACCAGCACGTACTGACCCGGCCAGAGTTTATGGTTGGTATTGGGTACCGTGACCTGCAGGCTGACCGTGGCGGTGCTGGCGCTGACGGTGTTATCAATAAAAGTCAGCTTGCCTTGAGCCAGTAGGGTCCCGCCTTTTTCTTCCTGGATGGGCAGGTTGGTGTTTTGGGATTGTACCTGTCTGGCGGCCCCCAGTTGTGCTTGAGGAACACTGAAGTTGATGGTGATGGGGTTGATTTCATTGATGGTGGTTAATTGGGTTTGATTGGCGACCACCAGATTCCCGGCTTTGACCAGCGCCAAGCCGATGCGACCATTGATAGGTGCGGTAATCCTGGTGTAAGACAGATTAATCTGAGCCTGCTGAACAGCAGCTTGATCCTCGGCCACCTGAGCCGCCGCCGCCTGCGCCTGGGAAACCGCCTGGTCAAAACTCTGGCGGGTAATAAAATCTTTTTCCGCCAGGGGCCGATCCTGATCAACCAGATTGCGGTTGTAGCGGGCAGTAGCCTGATCAGCAGCCAGTTTGGCCAGAGCCTGGGCAAGCTCCGCCCGGGTTTGGGCCGGATCAATGGTAAACAGGGTTTGACCCTTGCTGACCATGGCCCCCTGCGTGAAAGAGATGTTTTGTAGCAGTCCCGAAGTCTGGGGAATGACGGTGACGGTCTGGATAGGCGTCACGGTTCCAAGATAACCGACGTAGTGGGTCATATTTTCTTGGGTCGGAGTGGTCAACTGTACCTGAAGCGGAGGCATTTCATGGCGGGCTTTGCCCTGACAGCCCGTCAGACCCAAGGTAACAGCGGTCAGAAGAAAAATAAGGGGATAACGCATCACGGTTGTTGTGCTCCCAAAGGCATGCCCACGGCCTGACTGAGTTGCGCCAGTGCCACGTAACTGCTGACCAGATTTTGAATGAGGGTGTAACGCGCCTGCGCCAGGGTGGATTCTGCCAGTAACACATCCTGGATGGTGGCTTGCCCAACGCGATATTGTGCCTGTACTACTTCCAGAGCTTTGTCGGCGTTTTGCAGACCACTGCGAGCTCCTGGCCATGCTGCCGTCGCACCCTGAAAATTATGATAATCCTGCCAGACTGTACTTTCGGTGCTGTTTCGGCTACCAGCAAGATTGGCTTCAGCCTGATCACGCAAGGCCTCGTTCTGGCGAACCTGATAGTGGTTATTAAAGCCCGTAAACAATGGAACGGTCAGAGTAAAACCAACGGTCCAGGTGTCGCCGGGCCGAAAGCCACCCTGAAACAGGTAGCCATAGGAACTGCTGGCCCCCAGAGTGGGCAAGCCGCTGGCCTCAGCACTCCGCAGATTGGCCTGGGCTGCAGCCACCTGGGCTCGTGCTTCCTGCAAGGCCGGGTTGGCGCTTAGTGCGGATTGCATCAGGGTGTCTGCCGCATCGTGCAGTTGCGGGGGTGTCTGATTGAGTTGCAGCGGGTGAATTTTCAGAACGGTTTTGGGGCTCAGGCCGAGGGTGCTGGCCAATACGCCCTGACTGCTACGCAGGGTCTGCTGTTGGGCGGCAAGGGTGGATTGTGACTGAGCCATGGCCGCCCGCGCCTGATACAAGGCTCCAACTGTTGCTTGACCGGCGCGGTGCATGACTTCTGCGGCTTCCAGGTTTTTCTGATTTTCGGCAACGGTTTTTTCATCGGCAAGGAGCAGGGACTGGTTGCCGAGCACCTGATAATAGGCCTGGGCCACGCTGAAGGCCACAGACTGGATTTCCTGATTCTGGGTGAAGCCGGCTACCCATTCCTGGGCTTTTGCCGCATCGGTTTTGGCGGAGCGCAGGCCAAAGTCCCAGAGGGTGTAGCTGAGGGTCAGATTCGGATTGACGCTGTTGCGCGCGGGTACGGTAAAGCCCGCCGTAGAAGCCGACTGGCGACGTGAAGCCGAAGTGCTGAGGGTTAAAGTCGGCAACCAGGCACTTTCTGCTACACCCACTCCTGCCGCTTCGGCACGCAGAGAATCCCAGGCGGCTGCTGTTTGCGGATTGTGGGCAAGGGCATAGGCGGTCAGTTGCGGCAGGCTCCAGACCTGCTCCTGTTCAGCCTGAGCAAGCGTATGGGCATCGGGTATGGTCGGCAGTTTACTGGGGCCGGTCCACGGCTGTCCGGGTTGCTGGCTGATTCCGCCATCGGTATCAAAGGGATCTGCCAACCAGCCCATCACCCCGGCATCCGCCTGAGTCAGTCCGGTGACCGCCAACCAGACGCCAGTGACGGCGTTTAGCACTTTATGGGGCACGCTCAAGCTCCCCATTCGTGGAGCCTGCATTCTCCTGAAAAAGCGTCAGGGAGGGAAGTAGGTTTTTGTGCAAAATTGTTGCAAAGTGTGAATGGATTCGGTGCCTTATTCACAATTATTGACAATTTGTCGCTGGCAACAGAGGGGGCAAGCCGTTAACGTGTATTCCACGGAAAGGGACGAACCTTTTCCCCCTGAGAGACGAGGAGCAATACAATGTCGAAACTGAAATATGCAGTATCCGGTTTGATGATTGCCGCATTCGGTATGACTGCTTTGCCGGCATTTGCCGAAGATGCACCCCCGCCGCCCATGGCCGGACATGGCCCCATGGAACCGGGGATGATGCATGGCCATCACGGACCATGGCAGCATGGACCCATGCGTGGCCCCTGGATGCAGAATATGCCCGTTCCCATGTTGATGCCTATTGTCTGGCGACACGCGATTGACCTGAAATTGACCCCGGCACAGGAGAGTGATCTGAAAAATTGGCGGAATACCCAGCGTAAGGATTTTCCGGCCTGGCGTCAGGGCATGATGGCGCATAACAAGGCATTGCGCGATGCTCTCCTCAACGGTGAATCGGGGGCCGCACTGGCACCCCTGAAAGCGGCCGTGGTCAAGGATCATGAAATGATGCTGGATCGGGGTATTGCGCAGGTCCAGTACCTGCACAAAATCCTGACCCCGGTACAATGGCAGACCGTCGTGAAGATGGCGGAGCACAAGGGCCATCGTCCAGGACCCTGGGGTAAATAAAATGGCTGAGAACGGCAAGATACTGCTGGTCGATGATGATCCCAGAGTGCGGACCATGCTGGTCCGCTATTTGGAAGGGCAGGGTTTTGCCGTTCAGGCAGTGGGGTCCGGGGTACAAATGGACCGCCATCTGGAGCGGGAATATTACGATTTGCTGCTTCTGGATGTCATGATGCCCGGCGAAGATGGTTTCAGCATCTGTCGTCGCCTGCGTGCGCAGGAACCTCATCTGCCAATTATCATGCTCACGGCACGGGGCGACCTCAGTGACCGGGTAGAGGGGCTGGATGTGGGCGCCGATGATTATTTGCCCAAGCCTTTTGAACCCCGTGAACTGACGGCCCGTATTCGGGCGGTGTTACGGCGTAGTCAGGAAATCCGGACGGTGGATCCGGCGCCTGGGGCCATAGAATTCGGCCCCTTTCGTCTGGCTCTGGATACGCGCAGCTTGTGGCGGGGAGCGGAAAAAATCTCCCTGACCGATAGCGAGTTTTCCATTTTACATGCCCTCGCCAGTCACGCCTGGCAACCCTTGTCCAGAGAGCGTCTGCTGGCCATGAGTCATGGGAATGAAGAAGTCACTGCGGGATCGCGGGGCGTTGATGTATTTATTTCCCGGTTGCGGCGCATTGTCGAAACGGATCCGGGTGATCCGCGTTATATACAAACCGTGTGGGGACGCGGCTATGTGCTGGTGCCCGATGGTGGCAATGCTGCTGCGGAGCCGGATGAAACCTAGCACCCCCAGGTTAAACCTAAAAACGGCAGTTGCCGTGGGTGCTTTTTGCTCCGTTGTTCCTCGCCTGTTGTTCTAAGGCTTATCCTGCTGTCAGGAGAGAACTCGCCCTACGGGCTCAAACAGCTCTCCTGACGGGCGCTGGATTTCGCCAGGAACAACAACGGCTCGAAACAAAAGTCGCTGCAAAGCACCCACGGCAACTGCCGTTTTTAGGTTAAAGGGTTATTTTTGACGAGGGCATTTTGGGCAAGGCCGGGGCGGTGCTTCTCCGACATCGCGCTCTGTTGGTTCAGAATGTCCTCGTCAAACAGTGCATTGGGATGAAGGATTATGAAAAAAAATCAATTCTGGTGGCCGGATACTCTGTTTAACCGGATGTTTCTGATTATTGCCGGATTGCTCTTTCTGAGTCAGTTAGCGGTTTACTGGTTTTTTAATATTTATCAGGCTAATCCCCAGGCCGAGCATATGGCTCAGAATTGGGCGCAGGTTCTGACCCTCAGCGAAACCCTCAGTCCTGCCCAGCGGACCGCCATTCAGCCGATTTTGTCCCGGCAAGGTTTGCAGGTGTTGCCGGCCAGCGCGATGAGCGGGCGCAATCCTCGCATTCCTCCCTTGGTCAATGCCCTGCAGCAACTCCGGCAGATGGGCTGGCCGGACGCCCTGTTGCGTTTTGATCCGCGCTCCGGGACCTTGTGGTTGCAGACGCATCCCGGTGCGGCTCTGGCTCTGGCCATGCC